>CAZOIM010000036.1:0-14110 GCA_964579855.1 uncultured Ignavibacteriaceae bacterium
GATCGCCATCGGGAAGTTCCAGGGGGTGATGATGCCCGCGACGCCTATTGGGACCCGTATTGCCATCGCAAACTTGTCGGGTAATTCGGAAGGGACAGTGTGACCGAACAAGCGTCGACCTTCTGAAGCTGCGTAATATGCAGTATCGATGCCTTCCTGAACATCACCCCGGGACTCAGCAATGACCTTCCCCATTTCCCGCGTCATCTCGCGAGCAATTTCCTCTTTGCGCGCCACCATGATGTCCCCAACCTTCCGCATAATGTCGCCGCGTTTCGGCGCAGGGACAAGTCTCCAATGCTCGAACGCCTTGCGGGCGGCTTTTACCGCTTCGTCGACATCTGCTTTGCCGGACTTGGGGAACAGTCCGATGAGTTCTTCCCAGTTTGCCGGATTTCTATTTTCATAGGTGTTGCCGGATCTGGCATCAACCCAGTTACCATTGATGAAATTCTGATACCTCTTTGTCATTCCGCACGATCTCCGATCAATTCAACCCTGTTCTCTCAAAAATGTAATCTATATGCTTCAAACTCCTCTTGGGGTCAAAAAGTTCATCAAGATCGGTTTGCGACAAGAGCTTTCTTACATCATCACTGCGACTGATTAAGTCCTTGAAATCGGAGCCGTTCTCCCACACTCTCATCGCCTGCTCCTGGACAATACGGTAGGCGTCTTCACGCTTCATCCCTTTCTTAGTCAGCGCGAGAAGCACTTCCTGGGAGAAGACCAGGCCGTTGGTCTTGTTGAGGTTCTTCTGCATGTTTTCAGGATATACCAACAGCTTATCAATGATCTTCGTGAACTGGACCAGCATGTAGTCAAGAAGAGTGCAGCTGTCCGGGATGATAACCCGTTCGACGGACGAGTGAGTAATGTCGCGCTCGTGCCACAAGGCCACGTTTTCCATTGCTGCAACAGCATTTCCCCTCAATACCCGGGAAAGTCCCGCGATTCGTTCGCACGTAATCGGGTTGCGTTTGTGCGGCATTGCCGAGGAGCCTTTCTGACCTTTGGAAAAATATTCTTCAGCTTCAAGAACTTCCGTCTTTTGAAGGTGGCGGATTTCCGTTGCAAATTTTTCCAAAGAACATCCGCACACAGCCAGGGTATTCATGAATTCAGCGTGCCGATCACGCTGAAGCACTTGTGTCGAAATCGGCGAGGGTTTCAACCCCAATTTCTCACACACATATCTCTCGACAGAAGGGTCGAGGTGTTGATACGTACCCACGGCACCGGAGATTTTTCCAACCGATATGGCTATAGTTGCAGCTTTAAGTCGTTCGATGTTACGCATCGTTTCTGCATACCAAAGCGCGAGTTTGAGACCAAACGTAACGGGTTCCGCGTGGATGCCGTGTGTCCGGCCGATCATAACTGTGTGGCGGAATTCCTTCGCTCGGCGCGCTAGTACGTCTTTCAGCGCATTCAGATCTTTGAGGAGCAGTTCTGCGGCTTGCTTCATCTGAACAGAGAGCGCGGTGTCCAGAACATCCGAGGAAGTCATCCCTAGATGGATGAACCGTGATTCCGGACCGACGTATTCACCGACGTTGGTGAGGAATGCAATTACGTCGTGTTTCACTTCGTTTTCGATTTCGAGGATTCGTTTGACGTCGAATGAAGCTTTTTCCCGAATCTTCTTCACGGCCTCCGCAGGAACAACACCGTTACCGGCCTGGGCTTCACACGCGAGAATCTCGATCTCAAGCCAGACTCGAAACTTGTTCTCTTCTGTCCAGATTTTGCCCATTTCCGGGCGAGTGTATCGTTCAATCACGGTTATTCTCTATTCTTGTTGACTTCGGCGATCAAGTTTGAGTGACATATCAATGGTTTTTCTCTCTCTGTACACCTTCATTTTGAGCACATCACCGGCTGATGCATCGATAAGGATCTGCGTCAAGTCGTCTCCAGAATTCATTTTCTGACCATTTATTTCGAGAATGATATCCCCAACCTTCAGTCCCGCTTTGTCTGCAGGGCCGCTCTCTTCAACCTCGCTAACGATGATGCCCTCTATCTTTGTAAGCCCAAAATACCTTGCAATGCGAGCATCAACACTCTGAGCGTCAAAACCCTTCCAAATATCTCTCGTGACCTTTCCTTTTTTCCTAAGGTCCGCAACTACCTTCTTGATTTTATTGATCGGGATGGCAAATCCGTATCCGACGAATGTTGTGCTTTGGCCACCCGTATAAATGAGCGTGTTCATGCCGATGACATTTCCCTGACTATTCACCAGTGGGCCACCGCTGTTGCCTCCATTGATCGCAGCATCCGTTTCGATCATTCCAGTGTAGAAATGATCGTTAATATGGCCAAGGTTCATACCTATCGAACTGACTACTCCGAGAGTGACAGTCGGCTTGTCATTAATGTCAAAGAGGCCGAATGGATTTCCGAATGCAATAGCCCACTCTCCAGTAACAATATCATCCGAATTCCCGAGCGATACGTACGGGAGATTGTTACCATCCACCTTGATCAAGCTGACGTCGGTGAGTGGATCGGTTCCGACGAGTTGTGCCTTAAGTCTCTTTCCTCCCGTCATGGTCACCGTTATTCGAACGGCATTTCCCGCGACGTGGTCATTCGTCACGATATACCCGTCCGAGGATATTACAAATCCAGATCCCAGACTCTCAACTTTTTCCTGTTGTTCCCCGAAGAACTGCTTGAAGAATGGATCGTTGGGGAACAATTGAGACCAGGGGTCTTTATAGGTGCGCACTTCCGTTACGTTTATCCCGACCACAGCCGGACTGATTGCCGCAACTGCATCGGTAATTGCATTTCTTCGTGAATTGCTGATCTTGTCCGGATCCTGCTGTTGACCTGTTGCAAGCTTCGAGGACGCCGGAAATGATTCTGCAAATTCCTTATTGACTGACGATATCGATTCAGCCTTTGAAGATTTTACGGAATAGCCAATGCCAAATCCGAGAATGAGGGGAATCATCAGAATCACAGAAAATCGGACATACGGATTATTCATTTCTGACACTCCGTTTAGTTCTTAAATCGTTTATCGCATCAATGTGTGAAAGTATCAAGATCGCACTCAACACAAATGCAAGCACACGAAATGAAGAGGCTGAACATTGCACGACGGCAAGGCCTTCGATCCACGAGCCGGGCATGACCAAGAGAACAATCGGCGCTACAAGGATTGCAACCAAGTTTCCAATCAGGATATCCTTCTTGTAGAAATAGACTGCCGCCCACACAACGCACCAAACTGCAGTGTATGCCAAGCCGACTGCAAACATCCCGCCCGCTCCGGTTGCCAAACCCCGGCCCCCTTTAAAGCGCAGCCAAATGGGATAATTGTGTCCGAGGATTGCCGCAAGAAGACCGGATACTTGCATTTCGAAGGGGAACTTGAAAATCCAGCCCAAGGTTGCAGCCACGATGAATCCCTTTAGTGCATCGAGCAATCCTACGATAATACCAGTCCACTTGGATTTTGTTACATCAAAGGTATTAAAAGCACCGACATTTCCGCTTCCGGCCTCACGAATGTCTATTCCTGCCTTCCAACGGACAAATAAATAGGCCGTTGGAATGGATCCAATCAAATAGCTGACAACCAATATTACAGCAAGATTCATTGTCTCTCGGAACTCTCAATTATCAAATTTGAGTCTCTTGGATCAAAAATTACGCAAAACTGCCAGGGAATGCAAGGTGGGTATTGGCCAGGTTTCGGATTTTTTTGTCACCCCGAACTTGTTTCGGGTTCTGAATATGAGGTGCTGAACCAAGTTCAGCATGACGAATTACTTCAATCTGAGTCACTACCCGACGTGGGAAAGCTGGCCAAACTGCTGACCTGGTGAAGTTAATTTGCTCAGGACGTGGAGTTCATAGCGGAATCGCCGCAAGCATCCTCTCAAGCCAAAGACGTCGTCGAGGCTGTCCGGAATCCAAATGTCAGAAGATCTTCTCGCGTTGAGCTTTCATGACAAGCCCGCTGCGGGTTTTGATTCCGAGTTTGTTTTGTATCGTACTAAGGTGGGAATTAACAGATTGTGCATCGATTGCGAGCGTTTTGGAGATCTGTTCGAGCGTTGATCCTTCTACGGTTAACCGTATGATATCCTTTTCAGTCTCTGTCAATTGGTATGTAGCCGGCGGTTGAGTCTTCGTTGCATTTAATTCGAGTATTCTCCGGGCAACAAGCGGGTCCATCGGTACTCCTCCGCGCATCGCCGCACGAATCGAATCGATGATTTGAGCGATCTGAACAGTCTTTAGGAGATACCCTTCTGCCCCCAAAGAAAACGCTTTCATGATTTCCTCGTCCAAAAATGACGCCGTGAGCATGATGATAGCGCTGCCCGGCGATAGTTTTTTGAATTCAGGAATTCCTTCAATTCCGTCCATCTCCGGCATGTGGATATCGAGCAAAATGATATCCGGAGACTTCTGTCCCTTTTTTAGAATTTGAATTGCGTCCAAACATGAAGCAAAAGACGTTACTCTGATGTAGGATGCATTCTGGTGAATGGCTTCTTTGAACGAAGCCCTGATTGCATTGTCATCGTCGATTATCCAAACGGAAATTAACTCCGCCGAATCGTTCATAATAAATTCCCTTTGCACGCTAGAACACTCGATGGTCTCATCGCAATTATTCTCCCTTTGCGTCCCTCGTCATGAGATCAAACATCGCCTGACGCGGTTCCTTTCCTTGATACAACACCTTGTAGACTTCCGTAACAATCGGGACTTCGGTTTCGTGCTTCTCGGTCAATTGGTGGACAGACTTTGTCGTGGCAACCCCTTCTGCCACCATGACCATTTCATTAACGACTTCTTCCAGCGGCCGGCCCCTTCCAATCTCTTCGCCAACGTGTCGATTTCGGCTGTGTCGGCTCATACAGGTTACAATCAGGTCTCCAATGCCCGAAAGGCCTGCAAATGTCCGGGGTTGGGCACCCATCTTCACTCCCAGACGAGTCACTTCATAGACTCCTCGTGTCATGATTGCTGCTTTTGTATTGTCACCAAATCCAGCTCCGTCACTCATTCCTGCGGCAATTGCGATCACGTTCTTTATTGCGCCACCCAGCTCGACACCACGGATGTCTTCGTTGACATAAATCCGAAAATACGGCGTCATGAAGGCATCCTGTACAATTTTTGCTGTTTTCAACTTGAAGGAAGCCGATACCACAGCCGTTGGGATTTTCAAGGAAACCTCCTCGGCGTGGCTTGGTCCGGAGAGGATTGCCAGGTTTTCTTTGCGTTCATGCTGGAGGACGTCCAGAAGAACCTCTGACATGGTCATCAGGGTATTGTTCTCGATCCCTTTCGCAACATTGCAAATGACTGTCTTCTCAAGATTGAGATGAGCGATCTTCTGAATGACCGATCGCAGGAACTGCGATGGTACGGCCGCAACGATCATATCCCTGTTGAAACTGGCGATTTCTATATCCGTGGTGATCTTAATTTCAGGCGGTATCGCTATGCCGGGAAGGAAGGTAGGATTTTCCCGCTTTGAACGTATCAACTCCGCGTGCTCTGGTTTGTACGTCCAGAGGGTGACATCATGTTTGTTGTCGTGGAGAACAAGGGCGAGTGTCGTTCCCCAGCTTCCAGCGCCAAGAACTGTGACTTTCATGGGAAATGATCAAACAGACGATTCGCGGAGGAGAAGGTCTTAGGACTAAAAAACTGGCAAGAGCCTTGCCCTTATTCCACCTTACAAGGGCTCTTCAGCTTTTCTCCGGCGCGAGAAACTCGTGACCTTGTTCTCTGTGCCTTCGAGAAGTCTCCGAATATTCTTCCGGTGCGAATAGATGAGGACGACGGCAACTCCTATGCTGAAAAAGATCAGTGTCTTGTAACTGTGAATCTCATCGTACAGAATATTGTGGCGGACCAGGAGTGAAACCGGGAAAGCGATCGCCGCAGCGATGGAACCCAGGGAAACGTACCTCCAGGCGAAAAAGACTGCCAGGAATACTCCGATGGATACGGCAAACTCCGTAGGGGCTATGCCAATCAGCATTCCAGCTCCGCACGCAATTCCTTTTCCACCCTTGAAACCCGCAAAGACTGTCCAAATATGCCCGACAATGGCTGCTCCACCACAAATCATCTGAATGATGGTAAAGTCATCAAATGGAGTTCGGTTGTAGAAAGGCAGGGTTGGATCCCAAAAAAGCCGGGCGATGATTGTCGTCGCAATAACACCTTTCATGGCATCGAATGCCATTACGAACAATCCGGACTTCCATCCCAGCACCCTAAATACATTGGTGCCGCCAGCATTGCCACTGCCCTTCGTTCGTATGTCAAAGCCGTGTTTCCACTTTGACAGCATAATACTGGTAGGAATGGAGCCTACGATGTAGCTCAACAGCACAACGATCGCCATGTTGATCATGAAGTCTGCCTTATCAAAATAGTAGAAATCCTATTTATAGAAAATAGGCAGTTGGGCGAACAAAAGCAACATAAAGCTCATTTACCGATCTTCGGAATTCCTTGATTGCAGCCTATCCAGGATAAGTGCTCCAAGCTCAAGGTCTTCCTGCGTGGTGATCTTGATGTTATCATAGCTGCCTTCAACGATGCGAGCCTTGGTACCGAGCCTTTCCACCAACGCCGCCTCATCGGTTGAATAGAATTTGTCCTTACGTGCCTTGTCGAAAGCTCTGATCAGCAGTTTCGCCTTAAACGCCTGAGGGGTCTGCACAAGCCACAAAGCCGTTCTATCGACCGTCTGGTCAAAAAAACCGCCTCCTGTCGATCTGCGAATGGTGTCTTTGGGCTGGACGGCGACCACTGCTGCATCAAACTCTTTGCACGCTTTTATTACCTGACTGATTTTCTTGGAATCGATGAACGGCCGTACAGCATCGTGGACAAGAATGATGTCCGAATCGCCGGGTGTAATGAGCCGTAAGGCGTTGAAGACAGAGTCTTGTCTTTTCAGTCCACCGGAAATTGCTTTGCTGACCTTGTGAATCCGGTACTTCGAGAGCAATTCCTCAATTTCGACAACGTCCGACTCAGGGACTGCAACCACAATTTCATCGACATCCGGGCAATGTTCAAACCGTTGAAGAGTGTGGATAATAATCGGCTTCCCCTTCAATGGGAGGAACTGCTTCTTAACCTTTCCGCCAAGGCGAGTCCCGGAACCAGCAGCCGGAATTACTGCAAAGACTTTTGGTCGTGATCTGGGCATGAGAGAATGTTCGTGTCAAATTGAGCGCTTGAAAGCAAAAGCGATCCCCCGATTGAGGGACCGCTTCTTCTTCGATTCCAACTTACAAGATGCTAGAGAACAAGTGTTGCATCACCATAGCTGTAGAACCGATAACCATCTTTGATAGCTTTCTTGTATGCCCGCATCAGAAATTCGTGTCCAGCGAACGCTCCCACCAGCATCAACAACGTTGATTCCGGAAGGTGAAAATTCGTAATCAACTTGTCGGTAATCTTGAAATCGTAGGGAGGGAAGATAAACTTGTCAGTCCAGCCTTTCGCGGGCTTGATATGACCGTCAGCCGTGACGCTGGATTCAACCGCTCTGCAAGCGCTTGTGCCGCAGACGAATACGTTATGTTTATTGTCGATTGTCTTGTTGATGATGTTCGAGCTTTCGAGCGGCACTTCAAAGTATTCGGAATCCATCTTGTGCTTTGTCAAATCCTCCACCTCCACGGGCCGAAAGGATCCCAGGCCTACGTGCAATAGCACGGGAGCTATCTTCACACCCTTCGATTCAATTTTCTTCAACAGCGCCTTCGTAAAATGGAGACCTGCGGTCGGAGCAGCAACGGCTCCAAGGACACGCGCAAAGACAGTCTGGTAGCTTTCTTTGTCGCGATCGGTCGCATCACGCTTGATGTAATACGGAAGCGGAGTCTGCCCAATCCGTTCAATGATTTTGAAGAAATCGCCTTTGTGATTGAAGCGAACTGTTCGCCCTCTCGAGGTGGTGTTGTCGATAACCTCGCACCACAGTTTTCCGTTGTCAAAGAAGATTTTGTTCCCGATCCGGACTTTTCTGGCTGGGTCAACAATGACATCCCATATGTTTTCTTCGGCATTCAGCTCGCGGAGCAGGAACACCTCGATTTTTGCGTTTGTCTTTTCTTTCTTTCCATAAAGCCTTGCCTGAAATACTCTGGTTTCATTGAGAACCAGGCAGTCACCCTTGGAAAAATAGTCTGCAATATCGCTGAAATGCTTATCGAGCATGGATTCATCGCTCCTGTTGAGCACGAGCAACCGTGAACGATCGCGGGGGTTCATTGGATGCTTTGCGATGAGATTCCGTGGCAACGGATATTTGAAATCTGAAAGCTTCATGTATAGTTATCCTGTCTGGTATCTATGAATGAAAGAGACAAACACATACCGCCACCCCGGAAAGATTTCCGGGAATGGCGGTTATTATACGCAAGCGCTATTTCTTCCGTGCCTTTTTCGAAGTTCCCCCTTTTGTTTTGGGGTCTTTTCGAGGATAGGCCAGGGCCGCGCGTGCTGCCGCAAGACGGGCAATCGGAACCCTGAACGGCGAGCAACTAACATAATTCAGCCCCAACATATGACAGAATTCGACACTCGAAGGTTCCCCTCCGTGCTCACCACAGATGCCGATCTTGAGGGTAGGATTGGTTGCTCGCCCTTTTTCGACGGCAATTTTCATCAGGGACCCCACGCCAATTCGATCGAGTACTTCGAATGGGTCCTTGGCATAGATGTCTTTTTCGACGTACGGCACGAGGAACCTCGCCGCATCATCTCGACTGACACCGAGGGTTGTTTGTGTGAGATCGTTGGTGCCGAAGCTGAAGAACTCCGCAATCTTCGCAATCTCATCGGCAGTCAAAGCACCCCGTGGCACTTCAATCATCGTACCGACAAGGTACTTGAAGGTCACTCCTTCTTCTTTCATCACCTGCACAGCGACTTCCCGCACCAGTTTTTCCTGGTGTTCAAGTTCTTTAATGTTGCCTACGAGTGGAATCATCACTTCAGGCTCAACATCGATTCCCTTCTTTTTGGTTTCTGCAGCCGCTTCGAAGATCGCACGGGCCTGCATCTCGGTGATTTCCGGATAGATGATGCCCAATCGGCATCCCCGGAAACCGAGCATCGGATTGAATTCGTGGAGTGATTCAACGCGTTGCTTCACTTTCTCGTAGCTGATGCCCATCTGCGCTGCAAGTTGTCGCTGTTCTTTTTCCTCGTGTGGAAGGAACTCGTGCAAAGGAGGATCAATGGTCCTGATCGTCACTGGACGACCGTTCATTGCTTCAAAGATCCCGGCGAAATCCTTTCTCTGAAGTGGCAACAACTTCGCCAGAGCTTTCTTCCGTTGCTCGACGGTATCTGCAAGAATCATCTCCCGCATGGGACCAATTTTTCCTTCGCCGAAGAACATGTGCTCTGTTCGGCAAAGACCGATGCCTTCAGCTCCGAACGAAACAGCGTTGGCTGCCTGATCCGGCTGGTCTGCATTCGTACGAATCTTCAACGAACGGTATTTATCCGCCCATTGCATGATTTTCGCAAAGTCCTGGTACACAGGGGCCTTTTTCGGATCGAGTGATTTGTCGATTAATACCTGGAGTACTTCGGAAGGCTTCGTGTTGATCTTGCCCGAAATAACCTCACCAGTAGTTCCGTCAAGGGAAATCCAATCGCCTTCTTTCAGCGTTTGACCCTTGGCAACCATCGTCCGTGCCGTATAACTGATCTCCAACTCACCACAACCCGCGACGCATACTTTGCCCATTTGCCGGGCTACGAGCGCCGCGTGGGAGGTCATACCGCCACGTGCCGTCAGGATACCTTCGGCGGCATCCATGCCTTTGATGTCTTCCGGCGACGTCTCTATTCTTGTGAGAATGACTTTTTCACCGCGTTTGGCCCATGCTTCTGCATCTGCGGCGTTGAACACGATTCGCCCTGTCGCGGCACCGGGGCCGGCATTGAGACCTTTGGCGAGCAAGCGTCCTGCTTTCACGGCGGCCGCTTTTTCCGACAAGTCAAAGATCGGGCGCAAGAGCTGATTGAGCTGATCCGGCTCGATACGCTTCAATGCTTCGCTGTCGCTAATCAGTTTTTGGCCGACCATATCGACGGCAATCCTGATCGATGCGAACGCCGTTCGCTTGCCGACACGGCATTGCAGCATGTAGAGTTTCCCTTTTTGAATCGTGAATTCGATGTCCATCATATCGCGATAGTGTTTCTCCAGGGTGCTCCGAATTTTTTCCAGTTGTTTGTAAATTGCCGGATCGTCCTGAGCAAGCTTTGAAATCGGAAGAGGCGTTCGAATCCCTGCGACGACATCTTCGCCCTGTGCATCCATCAAATACTCGCCGTAGAAAACATTCTCGCCCGTCGCAGCGTCCCGGGTGAACGCAACTCCGGTTCCTGAGTCTTCTCCCATGTTGCCGAACACCATCGTTTGAACGTTGACCGCGGTTCCCCACGATTCCGGAATATCGTACATCTTTCGGTAGGCGATGGCGCGATCGTTCATCCACGAACCAAACACCGCTCCGATTGCTCCCCACATTTGTGTCTTCGGATCTTCGGGAAATTCGTTGCCGGTCTTTTCCTTGATCGCCCGCTTAAACTTCACGACGAGATCTTTCAAATCTGCCGCGGTAAGTTCGGTATCCAGCTTGACATTCCTCTCGCGCTTCTTTTCTTCGATGATGACTTCAAACGGATCGATATCGTCTTTCGAGACGGGTTTCAATCCAAGCACAACGTCTCCGTACATTTGTACAAATCTTCGGTAGGAGTCGTATGCGAATCGCTCATTTTTGGTTTTGTTGATAATGCCGATAACGGTCTTATCGTTCAAGCCAAGGTTGAGAATCGTGTCCATCATACCGGGCATGGATGCCCGCGCGCCGGAGCGTATTGACACGAGCAACGGGTTCTTTGGATCACCAAACTTCGCCCCCATGACTCGTTCCACTTTCGACAATGCGGTAAGCACTTCCTTTTCCAACGACTTCGGATACTTGCGCTTATTTGCATAGTAGTAGGTGCAGAGTTCAGTGGTTATTGTGAATCCCGGAGGAACAGGCAATTTGATGTTCGTCATCTCAGCAAGATTTGCGCCCTTTCCGCCGAGCAGGTTCTTCATTTCTGATTTTCCTTCGGCCTTGCCATTACCGAAGAAGTACACATATTTTGTTGCCATACGTAATCCTTTCGTTATCTTCTGCTAGTGTGTGTTGTCTTGGTTGATGTAGAATATTGCACTTCCCGCAAGAATATCCTTGCGAGATTTGTTGAAAACTCATCCATCTGTCCAAGCGATCGCTCGGGGTGCCACTGTACGAGGAGAAGGAAGGACATTCCTTCTTTCGATGACCATTCTGCCGCTTCGATGACGCCATCGTTCGATTTTGCAGCCGGCATTAATCCTCGTCCAAGTTTGTCGACCGCCTGATGGTGATACGTGTTAACCTCCTGTCTGAGTCCGCCAGCGAGCCCACTTAATAATGAATTTGGTTCTATTTCTATCGTATGTTTTATTCTGCCGTTTACTGGTGCGGAGTGGTCGTTAAATCCTTTTGTCATGAGATCGACGTGGAGCGAACCGCCAAGGGCGACATTCATTACCTGCATTCCACGACAGACTCCCAGAATCGGCACGTCAGCATCCAGGGCACGCTTAATGACCTCGAATTCAAATTCGTCCCGCTGTCTGTTGATGTCCCTGGCTTGGTTCCGCAACTCAGGACGTCCGTAATACTCGGGATCGATATCATTGCCTCCAGTTAAGAGTAATCCGTCAAGAGCATTGATCGAGTCGAATGTTTCGTCAGTCGAAGACAACTTTTCGAATTCCACCGAGGGTTCTACCACTCGGAGCCATGCATAGTACTGTTGAAGCTTGTCTTCTCGAAGACAATCGGTGATACCGATCTTCATTCCATCACTTTCTCAATCATTGCGTCGATGATTTCTTCGCCGGCAACAAATTCAAGGGCAATCTCAAGCACATGGAGACGTGTTTCATCAACAAACCCTTCATAAGTCTCTTCCAATGCACGTAGCCTCACAAGGTCCTTTTCTGTCGTGATCATAAATTTTGCGCCTGAACGTTCGAATTCGGTCCGAAGCCTCACAAGATCGTTGGCTGTATACCAGTGGTGATCCGGGAACTCCGAATTTCTGACTACTACCAATCCATACTCTTCAACGGATTGCTTGAACGAACGCGGATCCCCGAGACCCGAAAAGATCATGACTGGAGTTCCCGGCACGGTCCGGTGATCGATGCGCTCATCGGTCGACACGTTTCGCAAAGACTGCGGAGTAAGACGAAATCCCGCGGTTCGATCCGAAATCCAAGCGGGCAATTTTTCCTTTGCGCGCTGGAACTGTTGCGTATCTTCACATTTCGAAATCACGACGACATCTGCACGCTTCAACGACGTTCTGTTCTCCCTTAGATTCCCTGCCGGCAGCAGCCATTCCACCTCCAAGAGTTCTCTCGCCGTCAGCAGGACTACATTAGAATCGCGATATAGATAGCGGTGCTGGAATCCGTCGTCGAGAACAATGCAATCGGCAGATGACTCGACGAGAATTCTTTTTGCAGCGCCCACTCGATCCTCGCCTACTGCAACAAATGCTGTTCTCAGTCGATTGGCCAACTCCACAGGTTCATCACCCACATCCTTCGCAGAAGCCATTGCCCCTTCGCCCACGGACACCATAATAAATCCGTGTGTCCTTCGACCGTATCCACGGCTGAGGACCGCGGGCTTCCGCCCTTTCGAAAGCAATTTTCGTACTAGCATCTCCACGAACGGTGTCTTTCCGGTACCGCCTGTCGAAATATTCCCAATCGAGAGTACCGGGACTCTGATTCGAGTCACCTTCAAGATGCCTATGTCAAAGAACCAATTCCTCGCCGTTATCACCAGCCAGTAGAGCGCCGAAAATGGTAGCAGCAAAGTGCGAAACGAATTCACAAATTATACCATTTGGACAATGCGTTCTGCGACAGTGCGTGAAGCTCCGTGCGCACCCAGCATCCCCTTTATCTTGGAAAGTTCTGATTTCATCCCTGCTATGCGTTGGGGATCGCGCAGGAATTCGAGCGCCGCGTCCGCAAGGTTTCGAGCATTTGCCTGATGTTGGATGAATTCCGGGACAATGCGTTTTCCTGCGACAATATTCACAAGTCCAATATTCTTCACTCGAATCATAGCTCGTCCGACAAGATAGGTCAGCCACGAAGTTCGGTATACAACGAACATCGGAGTTGCGAAACACGCTGTCTCCAGCGTTGCGGTTCCTGACGTGACAAATGCAAATTGTGCATGCTGCATGAGCTCATAGGTTCCGCCTTTGATGAGATGGACGCCTTCGACCTTGAAAAATGTTTTGAAATATTTTTCTTCAAGCGTGGGCGCTACTCCAACGGCGATTTCCATGTCCAACTCGGCGGCGACGATTTTCGCAGCTTTCAGCATCGCTGGAAAAATGTTCTCAATTTCCTGAAGCCTGCTCCCGGGGAACAATGCGATGATGTTCCTTTTCTCATCGATACCGAAACGTTTACAGAAATTAGGCCTGTCCAGTTGAGAATCCATCACTTCCATCAGTGGATGACCAACAAACTCGGCGTCGATCTTCTCGTGCTCGTAGAAATCCACTTCAAACGGAAAGATGACGAGCATCTTGTCGACCAGTCCACGCATCTTCTTTACACGTCCCTTATTCCACGCCCAAACCTGTGGACTTATATAATAGACGATCTTCACATCATAGCGTTTCGCGATGGCCGCAAATCGCAAGTTGAAACCCGGATAATCAATCAGAACAAGGACATCCGGTCGTTTGAACTTCACAATTTGCTCGAGCGTCCGCTCCATGGTCTTGACGAACGGGAGATGTTTAAGGACTTCGATAAATCCCATGAATCCAAGCTCTCGGATGTGGTACACAAGAGTCATACCCTCGCGCTTCATCTTGTCACCACCCACGCCATAGATGTCAATGGACGCATCTATCCGTTTGAGCTCACGCACGACCCCCGATCCGTGCAGGTCTCCCGATGCCTCACCGGCAATCATCATCACGCGTTTCACCA
>CAZOIM010000036.1:14210-23537 GCA_964579855.1 uncultured Ignavibacteriaceae bacterium
TGAAACACAAAGTAGAACGCGGCGACAACAATCAGCCACGGAAAGAGAGCGTTCGACATGAACCCGATGCCGACATACAGGAAGATATTACCCAGGTAGAGCGGATTTCGCACACGGGCGAACGGTCCGGAGACGATGACTTCTGGAGCTCCTACGCCTCCGGTTACTCTTGTCAGACTGCCCGCATAGGCCACACCCCAGTACCGCAGGAACTCGCCCATCACCGCCAAGACACCACCAAAAAGCATCGTGCGGAGTTCGGGCCTGGCGAAGACAACCATAACGATCAGAAAGGGAATCGGCGTGTAACTTCTGTAGTGAAACAATTTCTGGCGAAACGATTGCAGATTCACAGTACTGTTGTCCGATTCCATCAACCTTGCATGAAAACTTCCCGCCGGGCCATTTCCGCCTCCCGACGTTTCTTTATTCTTGTTTTGGCGAGCAGCGATGCCATTGTTTGCTGGACATCACCAAAATTTCCATACTCGTGATAGGAAATATTCTCTTGCTGACAATATTTTATCAGCTCTTTCTTCGCGAATACAATGTCCGCATAGCGAACTGGACACCGATCCGATATCCCATCCCCGACGTACACAATGATGTCATCATCTCCCGAGAGCGTCAGCATATGGTTTCGTTTGCAGTTGCCGCAGAACTGACATTCCGAATCGGTGTAAGGAAACGTCACCTCAAATCTTGGAGTGCCAGCGATGTTGACAAATTCCAGGTGGTTGGCGAAGAATGTGCAGTCTTCAAGCTGATTGTGTCGCAAGATCCTCTCGACATAGAAATCCAAACCATCGCTCAGGACAACCAACGGAATACTCTGTTGAAGACAAAATTTGCTGAACGCGGTAAAATGGGTATCAATGGCGAATTGATCGACGAATGCTTCGAGCTGAGAGGGCGAGACGTTTGACACCAGATCGGCTTCCGAAAGGAGGCATTCGCGGGCGGTGATGGCACCATCAAGATACTTGCGTGCAATTGTTTCCGCCCCCTTGCCTGCAAAATGCGCGAACAATTCTTTCCCCACGTCTTGCACCGCAATCGTTCCGTCAAAATCACAAAACACACGCACCCTGTTCAAGGCTTTTCCACCTTCTCTCCAAACCGCACCGAAACCAGCTTGGAGACCCCTTCCTCTTCCATCGTGACACCATAGAGTGCGTTCGCAGCTTCCATTGTTCGCTTATTGTGTGTTACGACGATGAACTGTGTGTTATCGGAAAATGCCGCAAGGATTCTCGTGTAACGATCGATATTGGTGTCGTCCAGCGGCGCATCGACCTCGTCGAGAATGCAGAAAGGACTAGGCTTCACCAGATAGATCGCGAACAACAATGCAATAGCAGTGAGCGTTTTTTCCCCGCCGGACAATAAGTCGATCGACGTCGGCCTCTTCCCCCGCGGTTTGGCAACAATCTCGATCCGGGCTTCCAGCGGATCGACGCCTTCTTCGAGGCGAAGATCGCATTCATCTCCTTCATCGAAAAGTCGTTTGAAGGTCGAGATAAAGTTCTCCCGTATCAATTCAAACGTTTCCAGGAATATACGCTGGGCTGTTGAATTGATTTCTTCGATGGTTTCAAGAACCGTTCGTTCGGACTCGACGAGGTCATCCCTCTGTGCGATCACGAAGTCCAGCCGTTCCTTTTCACTCTTGTATTCGTCGAACGCAGCGAAATTGACCGGACCAAGTCCTTTGATCTTTTCCTTGAGTGTTCGAACCGATTCCATTGCCGAATTGAATTCAAACTGTTCATCCTGGATCAGGACGTGGGTTTTTAGGTCGAGACTGAACTCTTCCCGCGCTCGAATGATCAGGTTCTCCGATTTCATGGTGAGTTCCTGGATCTTCATCTCAAGATCATATGTCGCCTGCAACGACCCTTCGTGCTTTGCCCGTTCCTGTTTGAGCTTCGATTCGAGTTCCTGGATATGTTCCCGTTTCGCCGAAAACTCCCTATCGATTGCGTGCTTTCGATCTTTTAGACCGTTCAACTCTGAACGTGCTTCCTTGAGCTGCTGATCGGTTTCACGGATATCCGCGGCCAGCGTTTCCATTTCTTCCTTCGAGATCTGGATATCCTTCAAACGCTGGTCGATGGATCCTGTCATGGATTGCATAGTCGAATCCGCGTGTTCGATCGATTGCTGAACACTTCGTTCTTCAGATTTCAGGGAAAGCACCGCAACGTTTGCCTCATTGGCCGCGCGTGCAAACTCCGATGCGAGGGCATCCATTGTCTCAAGCTCTGAGGCAAGACCTCCCGTCGATCGTTCCGCCTCATTTTTCTCCCGTTCTTTGTCTTCAATTGCCGGGAGCAGGCGATCCAGTTCTGTCTTCAACGACGCGATCTCTTCGCTCATCTTTTCTGATTCAGTGGTGTTCCGCTGGATGGCGTCCTCGCCCGATTTCTTTTCGTACTCCAGCTGCGCGATGCGTACTTCGACGGTCGTCATCCGTTGTTCAATCGAACGTGCTTCCTCTGACAATTCTTTGAGGTTCGTGTTTTCGATCGTCGCTTTCTTTCCATCAACTTCTTTGGAAAGTGTTGTGGATTGTTCATGAAGTTTGGCAATTTCCTCGGTAAGCTCTTCGAGCTGCGACTTCTTGCCGATGTGTCCCCCTTCGTCCTGGCGAAGGCTCCCGCCGCGGACAACACCTCTTCCAGTGATGACTTCTCCTTCAAGGGTTATGCAGCGAACACTTGGATCCGCGGCGATAATCCTGCTCGCAGTCGGCACATCTTCCACGATCAATGTGGCGTCAAAGAGAAAATCAAAGAGCGCACGGAACGGTTCGCTGCACCGGATGATGGTATTCGCCCAACCGTGGACTCCAGGTTCCCGGAAACTGTCCAAAGGCGAAGGAACGGAAGGTACCCTGTCCAGGCAAATGAACGTCGCCTTCCCCTTTTTGTTTTTCTTCAGGAACTCCATCGCCAGGTACGCTTGATCGACACTCGGCACGATGACATATCCCACAGCCTCCCCAAGTGCAGTTTCGACCGCTACACGATATTTTGGGTCCGTTATAACTGCGTCCCCAACGGTGGTCTGAATCCGGGAATTCCATTCGTCGCTCGAAATCAGATATCGTGCACCTTCCGAGTAACCGTCGAACGTTTCAACAAGCCCTTTCAGAAAATCGACGCGTGCCTGTTTACGTTCGATTTCGCCCCGAAGCGACAAGTCTTTACCCCTTAGATCTTCGAGTTCGGATTGAAGACGAGTGATGTATTCTTCCATTTGTTGAGTCCGAACTTCGGCCTGCGCAAACAACTTTCTGAGTTCCCGATCTTCAGCGGTCAAGGTAAGTATATCGCCGGATGTTCGGCTGATTTCCGATGCATAGTTGTGGTTCTCTCCCGCGATGTGATCGATGCGACCACGAACATTCTCAATCCGCGCTTTGGACTGGCTCTCACGATTCCGTAACGCTGAGACTTCCTGGAGAAGTCCGATCATCCGATCCTGAACAGTCTTCAACTCCGATTTCTTTGCATTGAGTTGAACTTCAAATCCGTCAAGGTCCGCCTTCTTTCGACGGTAGACCTCTTCCGCTTCAAGTATTTCCGCCCGATTCGAATCGAGGGTCCCGAAGAGTTCCAACTGTTTGTGCTTCAGATCTTCCCGTTGTTTCTGCAGGTCAACCTGTTCCTGCTCAAATTTTCTCACATTGGAGGAGAGAGATTTTTGACGTTCGTGCGCCGCAGCCTGTTTTTGTTCGTGGTGATGGATGCTTTCCTGTTGCGAAGTGAGGTCCGATTGGGCATTGGTCAACTTGGCTTCCAGTTCACGCAATTCCTGACGCAAGACTTCAAGCAGCGCTTCCTCTTGAGCGAGATCCAGATCGATCTTGTTCTTTTCATCGACCGTCTTCAACAATTGATCTTTGAGAGGGACAATCTTCTCGATGACACTGTGGAACTCGCGTGTCAAGAGTTCAATTTCAAGTTGTCTCAATTCCTGATTGAGCTCATTGTATTTCTGTGCCTTGTGCGCCTGGCGTTCAAGCGAATTGACGGCCTTCTGAACGGTGCTCACGCTGTCATTCAGTCGTGTAAGATCCATCCGAACGCTCTCAAGCCGACGGACAGCCTCTTTGCGCCTATGCTTGTACTTTGTTACTCCGGCGGATTCTTCGAACAACCGACGTCGCTCTTCGGAGTTGTCGCTCAGTATACTTTCCACCATCTTGAGTTCAATCACCGAATAGGCATCAGAACCCATGCCCGTGTCCATAAAGAGATCACGGATGTCTTTCAAGCGGCAAAGGGTCCGATTGATGTAGTATTCGCTCTCGCCGGATCGATAGACTCTTCTCGTCAGCGTCACTTCGGCATACTCGGATGGCAGGATCCCTTTCGTATTCTCGATTGTGACGGACACTTCGGCGAGATTAAGCGGCTTGCGGGATTTTGTGCCATTGAAGATAACGTCTTCCATCTTGTCGCTGCGCAAAGTCGTGGGGCGCTGTTCTCCCAGCACCCAGCGAAGAGCATCGACAACATTCGTCTTTCCGCATCCATTCGGACCAACGATACCTGTGATACCCGAGTCGAAGGCCATGTTGATCTTCTGTGCAAAAGATTTGAAGCCAAATATTTCGAGCTTGGAAAGATACACTACCCGAGGCTCCGCGAGATGTCGTAGGCAAACCTCAGCGATGAGCTTATTGCAAAAGTGGATTCATAGTAGAGCGCAACACTGCCGATCAGCAATGCCAGCACAAAGAGAGAGCCTATGATCGCGTTAAGAGGCCGGACGTCGTAGACAATCGCGATGCCGCTGATCATTCTCGAAAGCGACCAAAGGAGAATCAAGAGGATGACCGCCATCGACGGTATTACATAAAGTGGATTTTCCAGTACTTTGAACAAACTCATCGCGAGAGGACTGAGAAAAACCACAGGCAATGCGCTCCATATTGTTACGCCATAAGCGTGATACCATCGCACCTTCGTCCGCACGACAACTGAACAGATTTTGATGATGAGCAAAACAACGAATGATAGGACGAAAAAGAAAAATGCAAAGAAGAGGATCCCTTCCATGGGATTCCACGTGGCACGGATGGCAATTTCTTTCAGAAAATCGGAAACGACAAGATAGGTCAGGACAAAATCAAAAAGCCTGTCCGTGCGGTAGTGATAAAAGATGCTTGAAAAGACGACGGCAAGCGTTATCGAAATAAGGACGGAAAGTAAAGCAGTTTGGATGAGGGAGATCGTTTTGAAATCCCGCAAGTCGGAATAGAAATTGTACGAGCGCATGAGGGCTCGTTTAAACGCTTCCGCAAATCGATGATTATAGGCATATTCGTAGCCAAGCAGCAGGATGACGAACAAGCCCGAAAGAACAGGTGCAACCGGGAAAGTCGTTTTCTGAGAGCCGGGAGGCAGGGCGGATGTCTTCTCATCGCCATACTGTGCCCTTACCATGTCGAAAGACAGGCGCTTTTCTCTTCGTTCACTCACAAGTCCAACCGGATACAAGTACGGATCCTGCACATTGACGGACAGGATCGGTCGGTCTCCTCTCCAATCTGCAAAAGACGAGATGAAGCTCCCGGCAATTCCTGCATCCCGAACGGCGGCATAGTACAGGAGAAAGAACCTGGCTTGCGCCTGTTGAGAAAGCGGATCATACCATCCTTGAGTGTTGCTGTGATCCACTTCCTTCCCGTAACTCAGAAGAATGACAGGTTGGTCAGGATGAGCCGACTTCCAAGCAGTGAGAAAAGTCTTGAACGATTTCAGGTCCAATGCCGCAAGGTCGAGCGCCGCGATATCGGCACGACTTGCACATTTGTCGGTTGCGAGCATTTGCGTACCGCAATAAACCGGCCTGCTGTCCAAAGAGTGGAACTCTCGTGTGGCGCGATCAACAAACCGGACCGCATCATCAGTTGAGGAATCAAAATCATTTCCCAATCCCCAGGCAATGACCGAAGGGCTTGCCTGATCGCGTTGAACCATTTCCCGGATCATCCCTTCCACGATGACCTGGTACGATTCCGAACCAAGCACGTCGCCCGGCACACTCCAAACAGGGATCTCTTCCAGACAAAACAAACCGTATCGGTTGCAGAGGTTGATCATATAGGGATGCGGAGGATGGAAGGCAAACCGTATGGCGTTGACACCCAAAGATTTTATCATCGCTACGTCACGTTCCATCTCTTCATACGTGAGCGATGCACCCTTGTCAGGATACTCTTCGTGCCAGACGATTCCTTTCAATGGGGTACTCGTTCTATTGAAAAGGATGGTGTTTCCGAATATTTGCTCCGATCGAAAACCAAAATTCATTCGGTATTCATCAATTATGGTTCCCTGCTTTCCCGCCGTGGCGACAATCGCCCGAAGAACATAGAGGGCTGGATTGTCGGGACTCCAGATTTGGGGATGATTTACCAATACCGAAGTGCGGATTTCCTGATCGTGGTTTGCCTCAACGGTTACTGATTGGGGTACAGACTGTCCTACGACAGAGTTTGAATTTCTATCGATAACTTCCAGCGTCAGTGTAAATGCCTGGCGAACGGAGTTTTGAGAGAGCGTGTCAGGATGCGCGAGTAAACTACTGTTGTTGCTGATCGTCGTCGCGGCAGAAATGTATCCATTCTCAAGCGCACTGTCGACTCTTGCTCTCAGATCAACGGTATTGACCCTTAATTGCGGCGTTGCCAATAAGTAGACATCTCTCAATATCCCGGCATAGTTTCGCCAACCCCAAACTTGTTTTCTCAATGGCACAGTTGTTCTGGAATTGAGCCTGTTGTTCAACGAAATTCTGATCGTGTTTTCCGAGCCTCTCTGCAGAGCGTTTTCGGGAACATCAAGCGAGAACGAACTGTATCCGCCGACGTGTCTCCCGACGAAAACGTCGTTTATGAATATCTCAGCATCGTAGTTGATGCCGAACGCAACAAACTTGAATGATGAGTTGTTGACAAGATCTTCTTTCAATGAGAACTTGCGCTGGAAAATTATGGCGCCCACATAGTCGAATGAGCTCGGGACCTTGACTTGATGCCAATTCTCATTGTCGATGGAGTATTGCCAAGTTCCGGCGAGATCGATTTTGCTTCGAGTCGGAGTGTCAGGATCTAATCCTGCATCCTGACCAGCCAGTGTTTTCTGACCATTCTCAAAAATGCGCGGTTGGGCTTGAGACGAAAGCACGAAAATCAGAGTAAAAATTAGCGGGTAGAGCGTGGTGGAAGGGGTGAGAAATAACCGAATTCTGATCAATTTTTTGACAGAAATATGCAAGAAGGAAGAGATTTTCCTTGAATATAATACAATAAGGGGGGGAAAGCAAT
The DNA here is from genome assembly GCA_964579855.1 of uncultured Ignavibacteriaceae bacterium. Taxonomy (GTDB): domain Bacteria; phylum Bacteroidota; class Ignavibacteria; order UBA10030; family UBA10030; genus JADGQA01. The sequence goes on from CAZOIM010000036.1 coordinate 21,553, forward strand.
GAAGAACGCGAAATGAGCTCTGATTTTCGCTTGAAAATCAGCTATTTCTTGTTTGTCAGGATCGCATTCTCAACTATGGAAACGAATGATTCGGCCTTCAAGCAAGCCCCGCCAACCAGAGCCCCGTCAATATCGGCTTGGGAGAGGAGTTCCCTTGAATTCTCCGGTTTGACGCTTCCTCCATACTGGATGACGACCTTTTCCGCGGTTGCCCAGGAATACATTTGACCGATGATTTTACGAATCAAGAGATGCACTTCCTGAGCCTGCGCCGGCGTTGCGGTTTTTCCGGTGCCTATCGCCCAGACAGGCTCGTAGGCGATAATGAGATTTTCGACATCCGAAGAGCTTATTTCTTTCAGCACACCCTTGACTTGTGTTGTGACAATTTGGTCGGTAATATTCTTTTCACGCTGTTCCAGAGTCTCTCCAACACAGATAATGGGAATAAGTCCGGATGCTATTGCCTTTCGGGCTTTCTTGTTGATGAACTCATTAGTCTCCGCAAAATACTGCCTGCGCTCGGAATGTCCGAGAATGACATAGGTGCATCCGACAGAACGCAACATCTTTGGCGAGATCTCTCCTGTGAACGCTCCTTCATCTTCGAGGTACATGTTTTGGGCGCCAAGACTGATAGGACATCCGGCCAATAACGATTGTGCAAGAGCCAATGAAGTGTACGGAGGACAAATTATAGCCTTGGTGCTACCAAACGGAGAGGTGAGCTTTGTCTTGATTCCATTGATGAGATCTTTTGACTCTTCAGGAGTCTTAAACATCTTCCAATTGCCGGCAATGATTTTCGGACGCATCTTAGGACACCTTCGTTAAATGAAAGAGAATTCGCTGATTGATCCTGGACTATACGTTCTAACGTTTGACCACCGAGAAATACAGCACTCTCAGGCGGCGATAGCACTTGTTACTTTCTCGGCTGCCTCTTTCAAGGTTCCGGCAACGAGGAATTTCAAACCTGAATCATTCAAGATCTTTGCAGCAAGATCAGCATTGGTACCTGCAAGACGTATAACGATCGGGATCTGTACATCTACTTTCTTTGCTGCTTCAACGACGCCGGTGGCAACGCGATCACACCGAACGATACCGCCGAAAATATTGATGAGGACTGCTTTGACGCTGGGATCCTTCAGAATAATCCTGAACCCTGCTTCGACTGTCGTTGCGCTGGCACCGCCGCCGACGTCAAGAAAATTGGCAGGCATCCCTCCTGCAAGCTTGATGATATCCATCGTCGCCATGGCAAGTCCTGCTCCATTGACCATACAGCCGACATTGCCATCCAGTTTGATGTAGTTCAGGCTTGAAGCCGACGCCTCCACTTCGAGAGGATCCTCCTCTTCGAGATCCCGCATCTCCGCATATTCGGGATGGCGCTCCAACGCATTGTCGTCAAAATTGATCTTCGCGTCGAGTGCAATTACGTGCCCTTCCTGCGTAATGACAAGAGGATTGATTTCTGCGAGCGACGCGTCGGTTGCCTCATAGGCTTTGTAGAGTGCCAGAAGGAACTTGACTGCATTCTTGAAGGCATCGCCCGACAGTCCCAATCCAAAACACAGTTTGCGCGCCTGAAATTGGGTAAGACCCACAAGCGGATCGACAGATTCCTTGAGGATTTTTTCAGGTGTCTCCGCGGCGACTTTTTCTATCTCGACTCCGCCTTCCGTCGACACCATCACCACATTCTGTGATTTCGTTCTATCAAGCGTGATGCCGACATACATTTCGCGGGCGATATTCATACCCTGCTCTATCAGGAGTCGGCGGACGATACGACCTTCGGGTCCGGTTTGGTGCGTAATCAACCTCATGCCCAGAATTTCCGCGGCACGTTCACGAACTTCTTCCAGGCTTCGAGCCAGTTTGACACCTCCGCCTTTTCCCCGGCCACCAGCATGAATCTGGGCTTTGACAACCCAGACGCCGCCGCCGATTTTTTCGGCAGCCTTCACAGCTTCATC
>CAZOIM010000037.1:0-1321 GCA_964579855.1 uncultured Ignavibacteriaceae bacterium
CGTTTGCCGGACCGCCCGGCAAAGTCTACCTGTTGTATGGCGATGACCGGATTTTCCCGGTCTCGTTGACGATGGCGGCACACGCGATGGTGGCGGGTTCTTCGGTCGCCGTTGTGGATGGATGCAACCAGTTCAACGTGCACCTGATTTCCCGGTTTGCACGGGAACGGAAAATCAATCCCGACGAATTATTGAAACAGATTTTTATTTCGCGGGGCTTTACGTGTTACCAGATGGAACAAGCGATCACCAACCGGCTTCCGGCGTTCCTGAAAACCAGGAACTCAAGCACGGCGATGATTTTCGGTCTCCTCGATACGTTCTTCGACGAACAGGCATCATTGCGGGAGGTACAGCAGATCCTCCAGCGTGTTCTTGTAGCATTGCAGGCAATGAAAACAAACGGCGTTTCCGTCCTCGTTGTCTGTCACGCGTACAATGTTTTGCCGGAAGAGCGGAATCGGCTTTTCGGAACATTGAAGACCGGGATGGATCGGGTATACCGGCTCGAGGTTGACGAAACAAACAAATCGAAATTATTTCTTGAACAGACGCAGCCGGTTGCTGTGGTGAAACAATTAAGTATTCAATCAACCAGACAGAGTCATTCTGAGTCCCGACGCATCTTGTCGGGACGAAGAATCCGCCAATAAGGTCAGATTCTTCATTCTGCTGAAGCGGAATTCAGAATGACAGTACACAGAGAGGACTCTCTATGGGACGCACAGTACCGACGTTTACCAATATTATCGACAGCGAGCTCTCGACGTGGTCGAAGTACCGCCGCGGACTTCGCAAAGAAGACCAGGGAGTGTTCGACGACATCTTCCGCTCTGCGAAGCTTCATCTTGCGGAAAATTTTTACGCGATGAGGGCAATTCCTTTCGAAAGCATCATGATGTCCATTGCCGTCGAGCAGCGGAAACTGATCAACAAGTTGCAGGACAGGATTGTAAGGCTGGAGGGGCAGCGTGCGGAACACTAGGCGAGCGCAATGTTGGTCGCCAAACAGGTCTGCCCTGTCACGCCCGAATGCCTCAATCGGGCGTCTATCTGTTGATTCCAAGCGCTTTTCAGATTCCCGATAAGAACGTTCGGGAATGAGGACTCCCTTTTTTAGGGTAAACTCACACAGCAAATTGTCGTCAGCGGAGATGGGGCCACCTACCGGAGTTTATCGAACCAAGCAGACTCCATCTACCAGGCACTATCAGGAAAGAATGTCCTCCATCATCCACGGTTGGCTTTTCGATGTCTATCCTTCCGCTCACGGCGTGATCCTCTGGTTCATCGACCGTAGCGGGGGGAAGCATCGATGTTT
>CAZOIM010000037.1:1421-3347 GCA_964579855.1 uncultured Ignavibacteriaceae bacterium
TTCCTGTACGAAACGAAACTCTTTCCCCTTGCGCTGGAAGAATACCGCATCGATGACACGGGGCAACTCCTTGACTGGACGGTTAGCGATTCGCGCGAAGCGGTCGACTACGAGCTTCCTCCCTTCTCCATCATGCTGCTCCGCAACGCGAACGACTTCGTCCCACCGAAGTACCAGAAACAGATCCAACTCGAAGTAACGTACGAAGACCGGACATACTCACTCGAGCAGGAAACACCGCGTGAAGTCCTTGAATCGCTCAACTGGCATTTGCACCGCTACGACCCTGATATCCTTCTTACCGATTATGGCGACTCAGTCCTGATGCCAAAGCTTGTCGAGTTGTCGGAACAATGCCGTGTGCCCCTCCTTCTGAACCGCGATGAGAACGTGGGATACACCACGACTCGCGAGTCCAGTTTTTTCCAGTACGGCAAGATCGTCCACAAAGACGGCGCGTTTGAGCTTGCCGGGCGCTGGCACGTCGACAACGATAACTCGTTCACCGTCGTGGAATCCGAACTGGACGGACTCTTTGAGATGGTCCGGCTGACGCAGATGTGCGGCCAGAAACAGGGACGGGCGAGCATCGGCACGTCGATGTCATCGATGCAGTTGTCGTGGGCGTGCCAGCACGGTATTCTCATCCCTTCGAAGAAACGGGAGCCGGAAGAATTCAAATCGGCGGCCACGCTCTTGATGGCCGACCGGGGTGGGCTGATTTTCAATCCGCCGCTTGGGTACCACGAAGACGTTGCCGAACTCGATTTCGTCTCGATGTATCCGTCCATCATGGTGAATCGGAATGTTTCGCCGGAAACCATCAACTGCCACTGCTGTCCTCCCGACAGCATGGACAACAACCTCAAAGTGCCCGAGCTTGAGTACACGATCTGCCAAAAGAGAAAAGGGATTGTTTCTGAAACCCTCCGGGCTGTTGTGAAGAAGCGGGCGTACTACAAGAAAATGAAGAAGGAGTATAAAGGAAAGAACGAGGCGCTCTACCGAAAATTCGATTGCCGCCAGAACGCACTCAAATGGATGTTGGTGAGCTGTTTCGGGTATCTCGGGTACAAGAACGCGCGGTTTGGCCGGATCGAAGCGCACGAGTCGGTCAACGCCTTCTCCCGCGATATCATCCTCACGGCAAAGGAAATTGCCGAATCTCACGGCTACCATCTCCTCCACGCCATCATTGACTGCGTCTGGATCAAGAAAGAAGGGGCAACAGCACAGGACTACGAACAACTCTGCCGGGAAATCACTCAGCGTGTCGGTATCGACATCTCGCTGGAGGGAATTTACAACTGGATCCTCTTCCCCGCCTCCAAACAAGACACGGCAATCACCACGGCCAACCGGTACGTCGGATGGTACAAACACGGCGACATCAAGATTCGCGGCATCGAGACGCGACGCCGGGACGTTCCGAAGTTTATCAAGAACCTTCAGAAGGCAATGCTGGACCACATGGCGTCGGCGCACAACGCCAAGGAAGTCGAAGCGATGGTCCCCGAGCTCCTCGAGATTGCGCGCAGACATATTGCCATCCTCCAGAGCGGAAAGGCGAACCCGATGGAGCTTGTCCTCCGCCGTCACATCACCAAGGAAGCCGACGAGTACTCGAACAACAGCATCAGCGCGGTGGTCTCGAAGATGGTCGAGGGCATGGGTGTTCATCTTGCGGCAGGCGAGATGATCGAGTTTATCATTCTTGATCAATCGGGCAAGAAGAAACCGGAAAAAGCGAAACCGCTCGCACTCTATGCGTTTGAAGACGGATACGATATCGAACAGTACACCGAGTTTGCGCTCAAGGCAGTGGAAACGCTTTTGTTCCCCTTCGGCTACGATGTGGAAAGACTCAAACAGGAGTTCGCTCCATCGACAGCGCGACGGATTCCGCTCCGCAAGAATTCCCGACCT
>CAZOIM010000037.1:3447-23113 GCA_964579855.1 uncultured Ignavibacteriaceae bacterium
ATGAGCGAACGAACCGAACATCCCAATCCCAAGAGGTCGACAAGCATCTCCATCATTGCTATTATCAATGGCCTCGGACTCCTCATCACAATTCTTTTCTGGGGCACAGTCTATTTCAAAAATCTCGTTCCAACGCCGGGAAGCCTCACAACCATGGCAGAACGAGCAAACGCCGCGACGACCTATGGATTTATGATGGGCGACGTCCTCTGGTCGGCACCGTTGCTGTTTCTCGCTGCCGTCGGCCTGTGGCGACAACGATTCTGGGGATGGACTGCGGCACAGATGGTCAATATCCTCTGGCTCTATTCGATGACGGTGATCTGGATAAGAGATGCTTACAACGTCATTTCACCCGGGGCAATGATTTTCTTACCGTTCACACTCGCCGCAGTGTGGGCGACATACTTTTTGTGGAACCATCGCAGGCCGTTTCTGGCGTCGGAACAATACTGAAGAAAAACCATCTGATCGGATCAGTGAGGGAGGGTTTCAGAATGCGCTCGCCGGCCATCGGCTGAACGGACACGAAAGCATTCACACGGGAAGCTGAAGAATGCTGTTACTGATTACGTGGGCCTCACTGGCGTTCAACAATCCTCCCCTTGCGCAACTGTCATTCCCCATATCCGACACAGTCAAGCGACAAGAACAAGATTCTGTTGACAGGAAAGATGCCAACAAGAGCCAAGTTCGACCCTCAGTTCAAGAACAACCATCAATCAGGAAGAGAACGCCCCCTCTTAATTCATGGACCGTACCGGAATTTCACGGGAGTACAATCGATACCATTCTCATAGAAAACCCGACATTGCGGCACCAATTCCTTAGAAATCTTCTCATACCTTCGGAGCCATTCATCGACGACCCTGCGGCTACCGCCCTGAAGCTCTTCAATGACCGGCTGGACAAGTCAAGCAAGTTCACGCCATTCGAACGAATGTCGCTGATAGCTAAGCGGTACGCTATCTACAACCCATCTGACAAATCCCTCAGATCATATCAACTTGATATTCACAAAACGATCCGGTGGTGGTTCGAGGAGGTTCTCAAATAGGTATTTTGGGAAAACCTACCTCCGTTAAATATTGCGCGGAAGGGAACTTGAGATACGTTTCGGTAGTTTAGTCTTTGTTCTCGCCCGCAGCTTGATGCGTAACATACGGTACGCTCAAAAACAGTTATGAGCATATCTTTCCCTCCCGATCCATTTGAGGATCAACTAAAAACAACGGGTGATTATTGTGAAGGAGGATTTTTATGGATTCGTTGCGTACATTTCACTCTGATGATTTGGGCAAATTGATTTTACGCTTCACCGTGGGTGGGATCATGCTCTTCCACGGAATCTGGAAATTGATGCACGGCATCGGATGGCTGCCTCCCGTCCTTCATATGCATGGCCTGCCTGGTTTTCTCGCCTATGGCGTTTTCGTCGCCGAAGTACTCGCACCCATCCTGCTCATTGCCGGTTGGCTGACACGTCTTGCATCTCTGACAATTGTGATCGATATGATCATGGCTCTCTTACTCGTGTTGCGGAATGATATCGTCGCTGTCAAGCCCGGCGGGGGTGGTTGGGCAATTGAAACTGAAGCTTTCTTCCTTTTGGCTGCTCTCGCGTTGTTCTTCACCGGCGCCGGAAAGTATAGTGCCTCTCGCGGGATAGGAAATTGGAACTAGCACTCACAGGTGATCGCGGACAGAATGGATTATCATTATTGCTTTAGGAGAATCAAAATATGAATTCGTTGATCATTGGCAAACCCGAAACGTCCGAATACGCACCATATTATGGCAGGTACATTGAACTGGTGCATGGCGAAGACATCATCAAAACCCTCTCGTCACAAATCGACAACACGGTATGGTTTCTTCGTACCATTCCGGACACCAAAGGTGATTTTCGCTACGCGTCAGACAAATGGAGCATCAAGGAAGTCGTTGGCCACATGATCGATACCGAACGGGTCTTTGCCTACCGCGCCCTTTCGATGGCCAGGGCAGACAAAGCTCCTCTCCCGGGATTTGAGCAGGACGATTGGGTTCAGAGCGCACGATCTGGGAATCAGCAATTGGCGGAGTTGATCAGCGAATTCGAGTGTGTACGACGATCTAACCTTTACTTGTTTCAGCATTTGGATGAGGAAGCTTGGATGCGACGTGGAACAGCGAGCGGAAAAGAATTTACCGTTCGCGCGATTGCTTATACCATAGCCGGCCACGAACGGCATCATTTCCAAATACTCCAAACACGTTATCTTGCCTAATCACCCTGCGAGTATTCGACAAACCTTCTAAAGGCTCCTGTTCGGGACCAACCTGGACGGATTGACGTTCATCGTGTATAAAAATAACAAAGGCGTTCAGTTTCGAACGCCTTTGACATTTCGTCTTATTTTAATCCTCGGTTTTACTCTCTACGTCTTTTTAGCCCCTAACTGCCTATTCAAAATTCCTACCTTGCTGTGATGTCGACCATAGAAGTAGTACACCAACAGGCCGACAACAAGCCAAATCAGCAACCGTAACCACGTTTCTCCTGAAAGTGATACCATGAGAAGCAGCGAAACAAAAATCGCCATGATCGGGGTAAATGGAACCCACGGTGCTTTGAATGGACGGTGGAGGTCCGGCCGACGACGACGCAGAATCCACACTCCGGCAGACACAATGACAAACGCCAGTAACGTCCCAATGCTCACGAGTTGACTCAACGTACTGATTGGGATGAGAGCGCCAAAGATCGCCACGAACGTACCGACGATGATCGAAGATTTCCACGGCGTGCGGAATTTCGGGTGAATTTCCCCGGCCCACTTCCACAGCAAGCCGTCGTGCGCCATCGAATAGAATACGCGTGATTGGCCAAGCAACATCACCAGCATAACCGTGCTGAGTCCGGCTAGTGCACCTGCGTTGACAACATAACTTCCCCACTTCACACCGGTTTCGCGAATGGCCAGAGACACTGGTGCGCCGACATTGAGACGGCTGTAATGCACGACCGCCGTTAATAGCCCCGATACCGCGATGTAGAGAATTGTGCAGACGAGAAGTGAGCCGAGGAGACCGATCGGCATATCTCTCTGCGGATTTTTTGCCTCCTGTGCGGCCGTTGAGACTGCATCAAACCCGATGTAAGCAAAGAACACAACGCCGGCAGCTCTTGCGATTCCTGACCACCCATACGCACCGTAGCTTCCCTGGTTTGCAGGAATGAATTCCTTCCAATTCTGGCTTGCAATATCGGGATGCTTGAGGACATAGCTTGCTGCCACTGCGATGAACGTCAACACCGCAAAGAGCTTTACGAAAACAATCCCGGTATTGAAATTTGCCGATTCCTTAATGCCTAGGACGAGAATGCCCGTGACTGCAGCGATAGCAAGGAATGCAACGAGATTGAAATATGTCGTGACGTGCGGAAGGGACAAAGGGTCAATGTGAGCTTTGTCCAGCACAGTTTGGAGCGTGACCAATGGCGTCCAGTAACCTTCCCACCACACCCAGGTTGAGCCGGGCGTGTCACAAATCTGAGGGGGAATACTGATTCCATAGTCCTGGAGAAAAGCAACGAGCGTGCTGCTCCAACCCGATGCGACCGTTGCTGCCCCGAAAGCATATTCAAGAATCAAATCCCAACCAATAATCCAGGCAAAAATCTCTCCCAGTGTTGCGTAACCATAGGTGTAGGCGGATCCGGCAATCGGAATCAGTGATGCAAACTCCGCATAGCACAACCCTGCGAACAAACACGCAACTCCCGCCAGTATGTAGGAGATGATGATACTGGGACCAGCGTACTCCGCTGCTGCCGCGCCGGTAAGAACAAAAATTCCTGCCCCGATGATGGCACCGATGCCAAGGGTGATGAGGTTGACCGGCCCGAGGGCGCGCTTCAGACTGTGTTCACCGGTATCCTGTGCCTCTGCCATGAGCGTGTCCAACGGCTTTGTTGCCAGGAGAGAATTACTCATGCGACTGATCTCCGATTAGGTTGTGATGGTAATCGACGAAGAAGACTGAAAAATTTGATTGGCGTAAACCTAAACCTTTTTGATTAGTAAATCAAGGAATGATTTGCCTTCGGCCCCCCTTCGTTGATACTCATTGCTCTTTTCGGTATTATGAAATGGAATTGAAATTGGAACACGTTCACCCATGGCTTCCCGTTCAGAAATTGCACGCTCCATAGTCCTGATCTGCCACAAACTGTACGAACGGGGATTCGTCACCGCGACAGATGGCAATGTCAGCGCGAAGCTGGAGTGTGGTAACATCTTGATAACACCGACCGCCCTGAACAAAGGACAGGTGGGAGAAAACGACCTCGTCGAACTTAAGGCCGACGGCTCGCCCGTTACCCTGAGCAGAAAGGCGTCAACAGAAATCGATATGCATCTGTTTATTTACTCTCAACGGAAGGATGTTCAGGCCGTTGTGCACGCTCATCCACCTCACGCCACAGGATTTGCCACGGCACGTGTTCCTCTCACTGCATGCCTCTTCCCTGAAGTTATCGTCGGACTCGGCGCCATTCCGCTAGCGGATTACGCGACTCCGTCCACGAAAGAAGTTTCCGATTCTCTTGCCCCCCACGTGAAAGCCGCAGATGCGATACTCCTTGCAAACCATGGTGTTGTAACCTATGGCAAAGACGTAGAAGACGCGTGGTTCAAAATGGAGAAGGTAGAACACGCAGCACACATTACGTTCGTTGCCCGCGTTCTCGGAGGCGAGAAACCTCTCTCGGGCATCGACATCGAAAAACTGAACAGAATCAGCGGATCAAGTTACGGCAAGGATTTTTCCAACAAGATCGCGTGTGAATCCGCCACGCCCAACCAGGATCCATCGGAGTCAGAGCTCAAAGAAATGATTAAAGAAGTGATGAGTAAAATGAAGGCGAAGTGATTTCATCATTGAACCAGAGATTCGGAATTTGAGTTCACGATTTCCCGAAATAACCAGTCATTCTCATAGCCACTGATCCAATTACTAAATTGTCCATGTCTTCCCGTCTCCGCATCGGTGTACTCTTCGGCGGTAGGTCAGCCGAGCACGAAGTTTCTCTCGTTTCTGCTACTTCGGTAATCAATGCCCTTGACAAAGAGAAATACGAAGTCGTGCCAATCGGAATAAGCCCGGAAGGGCGCTGGCTAAGCTCCGGTGAGGCACTCCGACTCCTCAAGGAAAAAACGTCGATTACGAATTTGCCGGAACACGTCTTTGTGCCGGACCCGCATCATAGAGCATTAATGGCCATCAACGCTGAAGTTTCTTCTTCTGCGAGCAAACCGGTCGATGTGATTTTTCCTCTCATCCACGGAACGTATGGCGAAGACGGCACGATACAGGGTTTGTTCGAGCTTGCAGACATCCCGTACGTTGGCGCCGGAGTGCTTGGATCCGCAGTCGGTATGGACAAAGTGATACAGAAACAATTGTTGAAGCAGGCCAAGATTCCTGTTACACCCGACTGTTCATTTCTGTTTGAACATTATCGTTCAAAGCCTAAGAATCATATTGTGGCTATCGAGAAGAACCTGCGTTATCCGGTCTTTGTGAAGCCGCCCAATCTTGGTTCCAGCGTCGGTATATCCAAGGCGCACACACGCGAAGAACTCATTGACGCCATCGAGCTTGCAGGCCAATACGACAGAAAAATCCTGGTTGAACAGGGGGTAAAGAATGCCCGCGAAATTGAATGTAGTGTATTGGGCAATGATAATCCTCTTGCATCGATTCCCGGTGAAATCATCCCTTCGAATGAATTCTACGACTACGATGCAAAATATGTCGACGGAAAATCGAGAGCGGAGATACCGGCAAAACTTCCGAAAAACATTGCGAAGACAATTCAAAAGTATGCTGTCGATGCATTCCGGATACTCGATTGCGCCGGAATGGCGCGGGTGGACTTTCTCGTCACCAAGTCGACGAACAGAATCTTCCTCAATGAAATCAATACCCTGCCGGGATTTACGTCGATCAGCATGTACCCAAAGCTCTGGCAGGCATCCGGCCTATCGTACACACAACTCCTGGATAAACTGATACAACTGGCACTCGAACGGCATTCGGCAAAGTCAGGGTTAAAGACGGTATATCAACCGAAGAACGAGTGGTATAAGCAATAGCAGATGATTCCCAATCAGTCCGGGATTCCCGAAGACGCATCACGTGCAATTGCAAAATCCATTATTTTGAGCTAACTTTCGGCTGATGGAAAATCAATTCTACCGAAAGAAACCCTCATCCCGCCACATTCTCAGAGATGTTTTAAAAAAGGCTGTAAAGAACAAGAAAAGTACTGCCGTCTTGTTGTTTTCCATTGTCCTCGCCGTCTATCTTACTTTCGACAATAAGGGCATCATTGCACGCGTACGGCTTGAATCACAAAAGCGTCAGTTACAGGAGAAAATCCTCCAAGCCGAGGCGGAAACGAAAGAACTCCAGGCACAGATCAAAGCCCTCGAAGGCGACAAGAAAACCATCGAAAAAATTGCCCGCGAAAAGTATGGTATGGCAAAGGACGGGGAGACAGTTTATCGTGTAAAGAAGGACTAGTGGTCCGCACTAACGAGCGATCCGCATTTGCCTTGCGAACGATGGTGCGCTTTTTCTTCCTGATTCCTGGTTTAACATTCCTATTGGCCCTATTGTCTTGCAGCAAACCGACGGAACCAATCAATGGACACTTCGACATCGACACCGTCAGTATCGCTGAGCTTCGACTGCAGGTCGACACGGCTCGGACATATGTGTTCGGATGTTTTAATCCTGCTCTCAATACAGATTCAGTCCTGACGGCACTGCTCGCCGCCCACTTCGATGTTGTGAACGCCTATAAGCCAATGGATAACTCGTGCGAGGATCTTTGTGGACCCGGCTTTCTCGTCATGCTCAGAGCGACTGACGACAAAATACTTCGAATCAATTACGAGAAGAGCTTCCCCCTCACGTTCAAAAAGGGACTTGGCCGTGCCGCCTGTTGCCTCTCGTGGACGCATTTTGCGAAGATAGCGTGATTGTCTACCGAACCGACTATTTTCATTATCGGGCCTCAGAATGTCTGAACTCTTTCCTATAGAATCACCTCGTCAACCTGGGGTTGATAGTTCCGCCCCTCTTGCCGAGCGTGTCAGACCGAAGTCGCTCGATGAATTCGTGGGACAGGAACATTTGGTCGGCAAAGGCAAACCTCTCCGATTGATGATCGAGAACGGAGATCTGAATTCGATGATCTTCTGGGGACCGCCGGGTGTGGGCAAAACCACACTCGCACGGCTTGTTGCCAGTCAAGTCAAAGCAGAATTCTACCAATTAAGCGCGGTCGATGCAGGCGTCAAAGATGTGAGGGAGGTTCTTAGCCGCGCTGCCAAAGAACGAAAACATCTGAACAAACGCTCCATTCTCTTCATCGACGAAATCCATCGCTTCAACAAAGCGCAGCAGGATGCGTTGTTGCATTCTGTTGAGGAGGGGGTGATCATCCTCGTCGGGGCTACAACGGAAAACCCTTCTTTTGAAGTCATCTCTCCCCTCCTTTCTCGTTCGCAAGTATACGTGATGGAAGCACTTGGAAAAGATGATCTGGAAAGAATACTCGACCACGCGCTACACACCGACCCTGTACTTTCGAAACGGAAAATAACAATAGAAGATCCCGGATACCTGATGTTGTTGTCGGGCGGGGACGCCCGAAAGTTGCTCAACGGTTTGGAGACATCCTTGAAGTTGGTCAAGCCCGAACAGGATGGTTCCATCAAAGTGACCAGGCAGTCGATCGAAGAAGCATTTCAAAGAAAATACACGCTGTATGACAAAAAGGGGGACCAACATTACGATATTATTTCCGCCTTCATCAAGAGCGTGCGTGGCAGCGATCCGGATGGGGCTATTTATTGGATGGCCAGGATGCTTGACGGCGGAGAAGATCCGAAATTTATCGCTCGCCGCATGATTGTCCTGGCCTCTGAAGACATCGGCAATGCAGACCCAAACGGCATTGTGGTCGCCACTTCCTGTTTTACAGCGATTGACTACATCGGCATGCCCGAGGCTCGAATCGTCCTTGCGCAAACTGTTGCATACCTTGCCGCTGCACCAAAGAGCAATGCTTCGTACCTGGCGATCGACCAGGCACTAAGCGATGTTCGCACTCTTCCGAACCTCCCGGTTCCCCTCCACATCAGGAACGCGCCGACAAAGCTGATGGATGAGCTTGGCTACGGAAAGGATTACAAGTACAGCCACAACTTCGACAACCACTTCTCGGAACAACAGTACCTTCCCGACAATCTGAAGGAGAAGATTTACTACAAGCCAACCGATATCGGCAGGGAAAAAGATATTCGGGAACGGTTGAACAATCTGTGGAAGAAGAGACAACGATGAGTACTTAGACAATGCGAGATCCTGTCAGTATTTCAAAAGGCTTTCTGAACCTGATAAAGCAGTCTTCGGAAGAGGACATCGTTGCTCAGGTTGACAACTTCCTTGTCTACTTTCGCGGATTGCGCGATCAATTTGAGATCGTGAAATCAAAGAGTCCGCGATTTTCAGGGAAGAACTTCAATTTTCTGGCCGACCTTATCACGGACCTGGAGTCGGATCCCGAAGGAACTCTTCGCAGCGCGGATTACCGCAGCTTCATTACGAACCTGTTGGAGGACATTTCCTCCGAAACAATCGAAATTGCTCGCAAGGGTCAGCAACCGCAATCATAATCTCTATCGGATTCGGGTTCGCCGATATTTTCTCGCTCGTACTTTCGATTACCGTCGATTCCATGCCCGAGAAAACTGACGAACTCTCCGGTCTCATCGTCACTGCAATTATTGGAGGAGCGTTCATCCCGCCCCTCATGGGATTCGTTTCCGACAAAACGTCCCCTATGGTCGGTTTCATAGTGCCGTTGGTGGCAATTCTCTATATAGGATGGACTGCACTCACCAACCTCAAGACTACGCCGGCAATGAGGTGATGGTATGAACTATGATGCAGATAAGAGAATAGTCATGACACTCGATGCGGGGGGAACAAATTTCGTCTTCACCGCAATCCAGTCGAACAAGCAGATCATCGATGATATTCCCCTTCCTTCCAATGCCGACAATCTTCAGAAATGTCTTTCCGGAATTGTTGACGGATTTCGGGCGGTGCGACGGAAAGTCAAACAGCCTCCCGCAGCCATCAGCTTTGCATTTCCCGGTCCGGCCGATTATCCTCGTGGCATCATCGGCGATCTGGGAAATTTGCCCGCCTTCCGTGGAGGAATTGCACTCGGTCCGATGCTCGAAGAAACGTTTAAGCTTCCTGTCTTCATCAATAATGATGGCGACCTCTATGCATACGGCGAAGCCCTCGCCGGTTTCCTTCCGCACGTGAATGACTTGTTGGAAAGAGCGGGAAGTACGAAGAGATACAAGAACTTGCTCGGATTGACACTTGGGACCGGGTTCGGTGCCGGCATCGTCCACGACGGCAACTTGTTCCTTGGGGACAACTCCATTGCCGGAGAGATATGGCTTCTCCGCAACAAGTTGCGTCCAGAAATGAATATCGAGGAACACGCCAGCATTCGCGGCCTCAGGAGGATCTATGCACGGGAGGCCGGAATCAAATTCGAAGATGCGCCCGAACCGAAAGATCTCTTCGAAGTCATCAAAGGGCTGAGAAAAGGTAATCGAATAGCGGCGCTCACTGCGTTTGAAGAAATGGGAGAAGCGGTTGGAGATGCGATCTCGAACGCCGTGACCCTGATCGATGGTCTGGTTGTGATCGGAGGAGGCCTTTCGGGTGCTGCGGAAGTCTTCCTCCCTTTCATTGTCAAGGAAATGAATAGTTCGTACTCGAAACCCGACGGAAGCAAGTTCCGCAGGTTGGCCGCGAAGGTGTATAACCTTGAAGACAAGCAAGAACTTGATCGGTTTCTGAAAGGCTCAACGAAGGAAATCAAGATTCCGGGATCGAATCGCACTGTCAAATATGACCCTGAAATGCGGATCGGCATTGGCATTTCAAAAATTGGAACGAGCAATGCAGTCTCCATCGGAGCGTACGCGTACGCCCTCTCCATGATTGATCACCCGTTGTGAGACAGGCTTATCGCGATTTGCTCTTCACCGTGGGTGAATCCCTCCACCTGATTGTAACGTTGAAGAAGATTTTTTAGATTGCACTTTATCCACAGTGGCTTCACAAACGCTGTGACGATCTACCAAGCCCGGGAACAAGGATGAACAAATATCTTTCCGACACGAAGAAATACCTGCTCACCGGCGTTTCGTATGCAATCCCCTTTGTAGCATGCGGCGGAATCATGATTGCGTTTGCGATCGCGTTTGCGCCGATGACACCCTCGGGCCCTGATTTTTCACACGCTCCTTTTCTTAAGCTTATCCTCGACATAGGGACTGCAGCGTTTTCGTTCCTTGTCCCAGTTCTCGCAGGGTATATCGCATTCGGCATTGCCGATCGTCCCGGGCTTGTTGCGGGATTTGTCGGCGGCTATGTTGCTAATCAAGTAGGGGCCGGATTTTTGGGGGGCATTATTGCCGGACTTCTTGCCGGCTTTGTGGTCTTCTGGATCAAAAAGATCAGAGTTCCGGTCTATCTCAAGCCTGTTATGCCGATACTCGTAATACCTGTGATCTCTTCGTTCATCGTCGGCTATGTCATGTTCCAGGTCATCGGATCGCCAATCAAAGATATCATGTCATCACTCACCGAGTGGCTCAAGGCGATGAATACCGGGAGCAGTGTGATCCTCGGACTCATCCTCGGGTGCATGATTGCATTCGACATGGGGGGGCCCGTTAACAAGGTGGCATTCTTCTTCGGAGCCGCGATGATCAAGGAGGGCAACTTCTCTGTGATGGGAGCTTGCGCCGCAGCTATTTGCATTCCGCCTATTGGTCTCGGACTTGCAACGCTCATCGCAAAATCTCTGTGGACGCAGGAAGAACACGAGGCGGGCTACGCAGCACTTGCCATGGGAATGATCGGCATTACCGAAGGAGCCATCCCATTCGCGGCCTCGGATCCTGTGAGAGTGATTCCTACAATTATGCTTGGCTCTGCGATAGGCTCAATGATTGCGATGATAGGAAGAGTTGGCGACCACGCTCCGCACGGCGGTCCCATTGTCCTCCCAGTCGTTGATAACAGACTCATCTACATCGCGGCCATCGTCACAGGATCACTGATCGTGGCATTTCTTATCAACGCGCTGAAACAATTTGGAGTTCGCAAACAGCCTTAGGAAACACCAATGAAGATCGTCGCAGTGACCGCATGTCCAACAGGTATTGCACACACATATATGGCCGCCGCACAACTGGAAAAAGCTGCGAAGAGACTCGGTCATTCCATTAAAGTTGAAACGCAAGGTTCGATGGGGATCGAAAATGAATTAAGCGAAAGCGACATCAGAGGTGCGAGTGCCGCAGTTTTTGCGGTCGAGATCCCTGTGAGAAACAAAGAACGATTTGAAGGGATGAAGATTCTGGAAGTTTCCGTTCAAGATGCCATAAAAAACCCCGACGCCATTTTCACCAGGCTTAGTCAAACATAGATATCCCACGGTTATGTCCCGAGAGCTTAACTTCATCTTTCCGCTGCCGAACGGACTTCACGCGAGGCCTGCAAGCGTGTTTCGCGATGCCACGAGCCGTTTCACTTCCGCAATGACACTCGCAAATCGAAAGAGCAACACTCGTGCAAATGCAAAGAGTGCCCTCGCATTGGTCGCAACGCTTACCCAACAAGGCGATCCGTGCGCATTGCTGATCGAAGGCGGCGATGAGCAAGCTGCCTTCGAAGCGATGAAACTGTTTATCGATTCCGAACTTCCACTGAGCGATGACGAAATTCCGACAGTACAAGAAGCACAACACGCCGGGTTTGTCCCTAGGGTGCTGAAAGGTGAGAACACTGTATTCTATGAAGGAACTCCGGCGAGCAGAGGGATTGTTCGATCAAAGGCCTGCGTCCGTAATTCTGGCTCCGCCCTTCCCGATGTTTCAATTCAACCCAAAGGCACTACCGTAGAGGAAATCTCTAAGATAGAGTTCGCAATCCGTAGCGTTGCGGAAAATATTCGCAAACGTCTCGGCGTTTCACAAAACAAGACCCAACGGGATATCGTCAATGCACATCTTTCCATCGTGGAAGACGTCGAATTCAAGAACAGGATGCTGGACATTATTCGCGACAATGGATCTTCCGCGGGAATTGCAGTCGTTTCCGTCGCCGAACAATTCTCCGTAACCCTTCAGCAGTCCGGGAGTGCCTATCTACGCGAACGCGTACTTGATATCAAAGATATTGCCCGTCAGCTTATCATCGCAATGTATGGGGAAGGGCTCACGGAACATCAGGAAAATCTTACAAGCGCAGGCATTTGGGTCGCAGAAAGCCTCAGTCCGTCGGGCTTTATTGCGCTCGACAAGAATTATCTCAAAGGTATCGTGTTGAGTCAGGGAGGGACAACCTCTCATACCGTCATCCTCGCTCGTGCGTTCGGAATTCCTTGTATTACTGGCACGAAAGACATTCAGCTCAAATTGCGGACGGATCAGGACATTATCGTTGATGCTGAACGGGGACTCATCGTTCCGGATCCTTCGCCTGCCGTGCTTGATTTTTATCTTGGAGAGATCCGAAAACGTGAAACTGCTCGAAACCGATTGGCGAGGTTTAAAGATCTTCCCTGCGCAACGGCAGATGGCAGGAGACTGGAAGTCGGAGCCAATGTCGGCTCGTTGGAGGAGGCAAAGGCCGCATTCAACAATGGGGCCGAAGGTATTGGCCTTTTTCGTACCGAACTCCTTTTCATGAATCGGCCGGGTCCGCCTTCCGAAGAGGAGCAGTTTGCCGTTTATGCAAATACAGCTAGGCTTGCCGAGCACCGCGGAGTCATTATCCGGACACTCGATGTCGGGGGAGACAAAGCGATTCCTTATTTGAATCTCCCCCACGAGGTGAATCCATTCCTTGGGTATCGTGCTGTCAGAATGTATGGCGACCACAAAGAGATCATCGAGACGCAATTCAGGGCAATTCTTCGTGCGTCAACGTTTGGGAATTTGAAAATCATGTTCCCCATGATCTCTTCCGTGGAAGAGGTTCGAGCGTTGCGCCAATGGATTGACCGGGTTATGCAGGAGCTCGAGAAAGAGAAATTGCAGTTCAACCGAAACATCGAGATCGGAATCATGGTTGAGATTCCATCCGCAGCATTCATTATTGATCAGCTTAGCCGGGAAGTCGATTTCTTCAGTATCGGTTCAAATGACCTCACTCAGTATTTTCTTGCGGTCGACCGGGACAATGAAAACGTTGGCATGCTGCACAATTCCTTGCACCCCTCTTTCCTTCGACTGATGAAGAAGATCATTGATGATGTCCGAGCAACAAAAAAATGGATTGGAATTTGCGGCGAACTCGGTTCGAATCTGCTTGCCTTGCCGCTCCTTGTTGCCTACGGGCTTGATGAAATCAGCCTCGCGTCTCCTGATATTGCCGAAGTTAAGTCGACACTCAGGGATTGCGGGTTCAAGGATTGCGTACCGTTGCTGGATTCGGTTCTCCGCGCGGAAAGTCCATCCGACGTTGAGACCCTTCTAAAGGAATTTCGGGGACGGAGGACAGATCAATCGCTTGTGATCAGAGAGCTTGTGAAATTGGATTCTGAAAGCAAGACAAAGGAAGCTGCTCTTCGCGAGCTCGTCGACCTTTTACATTTGGCAGGACGCATCGAAGACCCGGACAGAGTCGAAGAGGCAATATGGCAGCGCGAAGACGTCTATTCAACCGGAGTTGGCTTTCAGGTGGCAATCCCCCATTGCAAATCGCCTAATGTTATCACCGATTCTATCGCAATCCTCAAGCTCAACTCGGCCATCGAGTGGAAATCACTGGATAATCAGCCGGTCAAATTGGTAATCTTGATTGCAATCAAAGAACAACGGGCACGTGAGGATCATCTAAAAATGATCGCCAGTCTTTCCAGAAATCTGATGGATGAGGAATTCCGGGAACGGATGATGAATGCCAATGAAGAGACTGCGATCCTTAAACTCATAAATCGAGCATTAGTCCCTCAGGCAAGGAATTAAAATGACAACTTGGAACGATTTGAATCCTTCCTGCCAACTTGGAGTCGGTACGTGGGCGTGGGGAGACAAACAGGTGTGGGGCTACGGAAAGGATTACTCCGACTACGACATCAAGGAAGCATTTGAACTGAGCGTTTCCTCTGGCATAACCTTCTTTGATACAGCCGAGCTGTATGGTTTCGGAAGATCAGAGGAGTTGATTGGCCGGTGTATCCACGAGCACCCAAGGAAAGTCACCATAGCGACAAAATTCATGCCTGTTCCATGGCGTCTGCGACAACACGATCTGATTTCAGCGCTGGAACGCAGTCTGAGTCGCCTTGGCCTGAAGTCCGTCGATTTGTATCAAATCCATTGGCCGCTCCATCTTCGGTCGTTGAATACGTGGATGGATGCGATGGCGGAGGCAGTTCAAAGAGGTTTGACCCGCTCTGTCGGAGTCTCGAATTACAGCGTCGATCAAATGAAGCGAGCCCACGAACGGCTTGCCGGACACGGTATTCCATTGCTTTCCAATCAGGTTGAATTCAGCCTCTTACATCGTGCGCCGGAGAGGAACGGACTATTGCAGACTTGCGACGAGTTCGGAATCAAACTCATTGCTTACAGTCCTCTTGCAATGGGAGCTCTGACTGGGAAATATAACTCCGCCCATAAATTATCCCGCTATCGCGGCATCCGGTTCAACCGTTATCTTCCCAAAATCGAGGAACTCACAAATCTTATCTCGGAGATAGGACAATCACACGGAAACAAATCGCCGTCTCAAGTCGCGCTCAATTGGACTATATGCAAAGGAACATTCCCGATTCCCGGCGCAAAGAACGCTCTCCAAGCAAAGGAAAACGCCGGGGCCCAAGGATGGAGTCTAACCGTCGACGAAATCCATGCGATTGAACAGATTGCTGAGAGAATTCAAAAATAAAGGCTCACAAGTCCAAAACGGCTTCCGACTCCATCATACAAAAACGATTAGTCCGATTTGACGCACGGAGTTCCTTTTGACGACTCCTGCAGCGTTCTACCTTGCAATGCCATTACTTCCCTAACGTAGGAGTGTTACATATGAAATATTCCCGAATCGTGTGCTTCATCTCTATTCTCCTTTTCCTTTTAACGCTACCGTTGTTCGCCCAATCCAATGTCGACAGATTCGTCAGAGCACTCGACTCTCTGACGCTGTCATCGTACAACGATTGGAAGGTCAGTCCCGACCTGGGAAAATACATTCCCAACGGAGATCCGACGAAACCAGGATTCGACGATTCCCAATGGAACAATCTCTTGCTCGAACAATCGATCTATCCGGATTCGTGCTGGATTCGGAAGGACATCGTCATTCCGGAGAAGATTCTCGGCAAGGCCGTCACTGGACCGATGAGATTGATCGTCGCAGTCGATGATTACGGTTACATGTGGATCAATGGCGAAAGTAAGGGATATTTTCCGTGGGATGGTGATTTCCTTCTGACGGAAAATGCAAAGCCCGGCGAGAAGTTCACGATAGCGATCCGTGCTATCAACACCGGCGGACCGTTGAGACTCATCACGGCCAAAATTCAATCGGACGAGGCGAATTCACTCCGCTCTATGATTGATAATCTCTCATTGAGCTTCCGCGTTGGACAGAAACTCCTGAGCTTTGACACTTACCAAACAAGCTCAAACCAGCGCGTCGATCCCGGCACCGACAAGTCCACGATGGACCGACCGGAAAAACGAATGCTTAACGACCTTCTGCAATCGCTCGCGACAAAGCTGGACCTGAATGCGCTGTCGAATGGTCCGGTGAGCAAATTCGAAACCTCCGTCGCTGATGTGCGCAGACAATTGAAGCCCATCGCCGATTATGCAAAACGGTTTACGCTTTATTTCGATGCGAATGCGCATATCGATGCCGCATGGTTGTGGCGCGATCTCGAGACGATCGAAGTCTGCAAGAACACATTCAACTCCGTGTTCAACATGATGGCCGCGCGTGCGGACTTCACATACACACAAAGCGCTGCCGCATATTACGATTGGATGGAGCGGTACTATCCTGAGACATTCAAGAACATGCAGCAGGCTGTCAAAGATGGACGATGGGAAATTACCGGCGGAATGTGGGTTGAGCCCGACTGCAACCTTCCAAACGGAGTTTCGTGGGCCCGACACCTCCTGTATGCCAAACGGTATTTCAAGCAGAAATTCGGTGTGGACGTCAAGATCGGTTGGAATCCGGATTCGTTTGGATACAATGGCAACATGCCGATGCTGTATCAGCAAGCCGGCATTGATGCATTCATCACGCAGAAGATCGGCTGGAATGACACAAACGTCTTTCCCTATCGACTGTTCTGGTGGGAAGCCGACGACGGATCCAAGATCCTGAGCTATTTTCCCTTCGACTACGTGAACGAAATTAAGAATCCGTTCCAGCTGGTTGACTGGACAAGACAATTTGAAGCGAATACGGGCATGACCAAAATGATGGTCTTGTTCGGTGTCGGGGACCACGGTGGCGGGCCTTCCATCGAAATGATGAGTCGCATCGACGATCTGAGGAAGATCGATATTTATCCGACCATCGAGTTCGGAAACACAACAAACTATCTCGCGTGGATCCGCCAGCACGATCTTTCGAAACTGCCGGTGTATGAAGACGAGTTGTACCTTGAATATCACCAGGGCACATATACAACACAGGCAAACACGAAAGCCGAGAATAGGAAGTGCGAGACCCTCTTGAGGGATACCGAGCTCTTCTCTTCTCTCGCAGCTCTGCGAGGACGCGCGTACAACAGCAAGGCGCTCGAGTCCGCATGGCGGCTCACACTCTTCAACCAATTCCACGATATTCTGCCGGGATCCGGCATTCGGGAAAACTACATCGATGCCGAAGAAAAGTACAAGCACGTGAAAGAAATTGGCCGGTACGAATTGGATGAGTCAATCAAAACACTCGCGAGCGATGTCAATACTTCGAATTTCAAAAAAGGAACACCGGTTGTCGTTTTCAACCCGCTGTCATGGCAGCGTACGGACGACGTTCGATACGATTTGGCAGAGGGTGATGATACAGAATATGCCGTTTTTGACTCGCAAGGAAAAGAGATTCCCACACAGATTGTTCAGACGGACGAGCTCCATCGACAGCTCTTGTTCACCGCTGAAGACGTTCCTTCGATCGGATACAAGACCTTTGAGCTGAGGAAACAGACTGCTACCGTCTCAAAAAACGATCTCTCCATTTCAAGCTCAAGCCTGGAGAATGAAAACTTCCGCGTCAAGATTAATCCACAAACCGGCTGGGTCTCCAGCATCATTGACAAACGTACCGACAGGGAAATGCTTGCAGGAGAAGGAAATCGCTTGCAGCTGCTCGAAGACAAACCGGCTCAATGGGATGCGTGGAACATCGGACTCACGGGAGTCGAATATCCCTCCAAATTTGTAAAGGCAGAAGTTGTCGAAGAAGGACCGGTCCGCATTATTCTGAGACTTCACCGCACGTATCTCAATCCAGGAGTCAAGAAGGACTTTCCGACCGAAGATTTTCCAAGCAGCTTCTTTACCCAGGACATTATCCTTTACAGGAACAGCGACAAGATCGACTTCAAGATCGATGCTGACTGGTGGGAAACCCATACCATGCTCAAGCTTGCTTTTCCTCTTGCAGTCAAGGATACAGTGGCAACGTACGAAATTCCTTTTGGAACCATCGAACGATCGACGCAGATGCGGGACAGTTGGGAAAAGGCCAAAGTGGAGGTTCCTGCGCTTCGTTGGGTTGATCTCTCTCAAAATGATTATGGCGTGAGCCTTATCGAGAATTCCAAGTATGGGTTCGACATCAAAGGTAGCCTCATGAGGATGTCGCTCCTTCGTTCTCCCAAATGGCCCGATCCGACGGCGGATAGGGGAAAACACACTACCGAATATGCGCTCTATCCACATCAGGGCAGTTGGCAGCAAGCATCGACTGCGCAGCGGGCTTACGAGTTCAACAACCGGTTGGTCGCGGTCGCGACGGGAGTCCACAAAGGCAAGCTCGGAGAATCCTATTCATTTGTTCAGATCGAGCCTTCGAATTTGATTCTCAGGACGATGAAGAAATGCGAAGATGAAAACGCATGGATGTTCCAATGGTATAACCTTGCTGGGAAGGAGTCAGAAGCGATCCTCACGCTGCCGCAAAAACCCAGGATAGCGACGATATCGAACTTCCTCGAAGAGAATGGTTCGCCCGTTGAGATCAAGAACAAGGAAGTGCACGTGAAGACGAAAGGGCGTGGTGTGGTGAGCTTGAAAGTGTATTTTTAGCTTTCCTTTGAAGTGCCCGTCCGCATGGCCCTGCCTGCGGGCGGGTTGGTCGATGATCGTTCATTCCATCGCCAGACTATCTCTCACCAGCTCGCATTTGCGGGTCATTTGGCATCCCTCCTGTTCGCCGCGACCACAATCTTCATTCAGGATGTCCAATTTCCGCATTCCCAATTGTTATATTTATGTAAATCAAAAACACATAAACAATTTTAGTGAGGGGCATTATGGAAGAATTCATGTTGATTTTCAGGCACCAGGATGGGAACAAGGTGGCTTCTCCGGAACAAATACAAGTCTGGATGAAACAGACCATGGACTGGATCGGCGGGATTGCCGCTCAAAAGAAATTCAGCGGTGGCAACGGACTGCCATTTGACGAGGCCAAGGTTGTTCGAACAAAGAACGCCAAGCCCATCGTAACCAACGGACCGTTTGGTGAAATCAAGGAAACTATCGGTGGCTATATCGTTGTTAAAGCCGAGACGGTTGATGAGGCGGTAGAATTCGCAAAGGGTTGCCCCGTCTTGCAGGGAGAGGGTAACAGCGTTGAAGTACGGAAAATCCAGGCGGGGAATTCTCACAAATAGCTTCACGATGATTAGAAGTAAGGCTACACTTACAGCAACACATCGATCATTTGGGAGATTACCATGAAAGAGTTCATGCTGTTGTTTAGAGCCGATTACAAAAACATGCAGTCCCGCTCACCGGAAGAATGGCAAGAAATGGCTAAGAAGTGGAAAGATTGGATAGCCGGGTTATCGGCTCAAAACAAATGGGTTGCCGCAGGGAAACAATTGAGCCAGAACGGCAAGGTTGTCAGGCCAAATGGCGTCATCACGGACGGACCCTATGTTGAATTGAAGGAATCGGTCAACAGTTATTGCATCATCAAAGCCGATTCTCTTGAGGATGCTGCAGAATTATCCAAAAACTGTCCGATTCTGACCGTTGGCGGTACTGTGGAGATAAGGGGGATTGTAGCTTCATAACTCAAATGAAATATTTCCTTCGTTGGTACTTCTATTCCTGACTGTAGTATCGTGGTATTCCAGACCCGCTGATAGAACAATCATCTCAGTTAGTCGTTAAATGAATAGTTGAAAGAAGAAAGGATTTACTCTTATGACAAAGAGAAACAAAATCATCTATTGGATTTCTACTATATGGTTGGCATTGGGAATGGCGGCAACCGGAACAGGACAGATAGTTAAAACGCAAGCAGGTCA
>CAZOIM010000038.1:0-2767 GCA_964579855.1 uncultured Ignavibacteriaceae bacterium
TTACAAACAACAAATTCCAGAATCTCCAGGAAGATCCGGTCACGCAGCAATACACGGGCCGCGGCGTTTCGATTTGGGCGGACCAGGATACTGTCGTTATGGAGAACAACTCGTTCTTTAACATCGGATTCGTTACGTTCCAGATGGAAGGTGGCTCTGCAAAATACTTGAGATTCAACCACAACACGGTTATCAGTGCTGGTCGCGGCCTCATGTCAGCTTCGGGTGACTGGTGGCAGAATGCGTATTTTGCAAACAACTTGATCATTGATGGATGGTGGGAAGGCGAGCGCTATGCAGACACACACGGTTCAGGTCGTGACCCTCGAGCAAAGCACGCAGGATTATTCAACATTGGAATTCTGCCATCTTCATACGGCCCGGAACAGGCACGGCGCGTCGTTATTTACAGGAACTACGCATATCTGAGCCCCGCAATTTCTGCGAAGTATGGAGCTACGGCGGCAACAGATACGATTGTGCCGGCAGCGTTCATCGACAACGTTTCTGCGCTTGATTATGCGATACCGTACGCTGTTGGCGGTGCAAACAACGGTCACATGTTCATTGGTGATACGAACTGGTTGAGCAGCTTACCGACAGGTTTCACGAACTACCTGGCCGATGCAGACTGGCAGAAACCGCTCTACAGTGTTACTGGAGCAACCATGCCGGATTCCATGTTCAAGTTCATCAACGAAATCTACGCCAATCACACACAGTCAACCAAACTCTACTATCATCCCACGACTCATTTTACCGACCAAGCATGGCCGCTGTCGTGGAGTGGAGTATACACAGATGCAACACTTATGGCTGCTGGTAGTGATGGTTTGCCGATCGGAGATCTCAATTGGTTCCCGACTCAACTTGCAACATTCAACGCCAACAAGGCTGCGAACGTTGCTGCAATTGAAGTGAAGGCCGGTGCAGTTATCCATTTCCCGATTGACTCAACAGTCGAAGCTGAAAAAGGAACGCTCACTGGCACTGCCGTCAAGACCGCGGTTCAGGGTCTCACGTATTATGATTACAATGGAAGCGGTTCGATTACGTGGACATTCAACGTTACCAACGCTGGATTGTATGACACAAAATGGTATGTCAACATGACCGGTCGCGGTCAGAGTGGACCAGTCCTTGGCATCGATGGAAATTCGTTTGTCGATAGACACCTGGGCTGGGGTCAATTTGTAATGGATCCGACTCAGGGACCGGCAAAAGGCCTTTCCAATTCTGCTTGGGTTTGGGTACCGATCGTCGCTGATTCAGTAGAGCTCTCTGGTTCTGGCGTATTCGGTAATTCGGCGACTGCTACCTTTACGTTGGCGGCTGGATCCCACACGATCGGTGTCATGGCTGGCGGTTGGGGTGACGTTCAATTCTCCGAAATCGACTTGGTCGTACACGGAGGAACGGACACAATTAAGTTGAAGGCGCCAGATGCAGTTCCTTCACTCGTTACTCCAGGTGCCTTGGGAGTGGCATGGGTCGCATCTGGGTTCAATTATGTGACCATGGGAACGGGCGGAACAGTTACATTTAGCTTCCCGGGTCTCACTGCTGGAAATTACCACTTGAGAACGTTCTACCAGAACACGGGAACAGCGCAGTCCGTCCAAATAAAAGATGGATCAACGCTCGTCTCTACTGAATCATTTGGAGCACTTGCGGCCGGGACTGGTCTGGACAACTTCTCAGGAAGCTTTGCTCTAACAGCCGGCACGCATAGCCTCTCTCTAACTGGTGGGAATGTAAACGTTGACTATGTCCAGTTGATCAAAGAAATTGTGGGTGCGGTTGGAAAGAATGGACCGCCGACGGAGTTCGCATTGATGCAGAACTATCCGAATCCATTCAACCCGTCAACGACGATTAATTTCGCGATCGGCAAAGTTACCAACGTGAAATTGAGAGTCTATAATATACTGGGCCAACAAGTAATGACGCTTGTCGATACCCGTATGACACCAGGCGCTCACTCCGTTGTCTTTGACGCGGCCAAGCTGGCATCCGGCGTGTACTTCTATCGCCTTGATGCTGGTGATTTCATGTCGGTCAAAAAGATGCTGCTCCTGAAATAATGAGGGTAGTCTAGTATCCTCATAGCATCGCAGGTTCTACGTTGGGCAGCTGGTGAACAACTGGCTGCCCTTTTTATTTCGCAAAGAGAAATCTTTCTTGCCTCTATTGCTCGACCGATTGCGGCAAATAAATCTTCGGGAGTTTTCCGTCCGCAAGAGCCGCTGTCAATTAGCCGGCATAAGAAAAGGTCGGATGGATTCAACGATGGTACTTCGGATCGTAGTAAAGGAGAGACAATGAAGAAAGCCCTCGTGGCGTTTATTGTTCTGCTCGCGACAGGCCTTGCCACGAATCGGGCGGCAACGCAATTCAAATCGGACAAACATACGATGGAAAAAGCTTCAATTCGTAATGAAATGCAACGCATTCTCGTCAACGAATTCAAACTCTGGTATCCACTTTCGATTGACACGTTGTACGGAGGATTTTTCAGTGATATCAATTACAAGTGGGAAGTGACGGGCCAACAGACGAAAATGATTGTCACTCAGGCAAGACACGTCTGGTCGACTGCCAATGCGGCAATGTATTACAAGAATGATGCGACCCTTTTGCCCATTTCGCACAAAGGAATCGAGTTCCTAAGGGACAAAATGTGGGACAAAGAATTCGGTGGGTTCTATGATTTGGTAACACGAGAGGGAGAGCCCATTAAGGAAGATGGAAAAATCGTGAAAAGGGC
>CAZOIM010000038.1:2867-22734 GCA_964579855.1 uncultured Ignavibacteriaceae bacterium
TGGTAACACGAGAGGGAGAGCCCATTAAGGAAGATGGAAAAATCGTGAAAAGGGCATACGGGAATGCGTTTGCTATTTATGGCCTCGCAGCCAATTTCAAAGCGTCAGGAGATTCTGCGGCTCTGAGTTTTGCTCAAGAAACGTTCCGATGGCTCGAGAAACATTGTTATGACTCTCAATTTGGAGGGTACTTCCAATTCACTTCCAGAGAAGGGATTCCCTTCGTCGACGGCTACAACGGAGTGCCGCCCAAGGATCAAAATTCGACGATCCACCTCTTAGAAGCATTCACCGAACTCTACAGCGTCTGGCCCGATCCTGTACTGAAAGAGCGTCTTCAATCACTGTTGCTTTTGGTCCGCGACAGGATCACAACGGACAAGGGGTATATGGTTTTGTTTTTCAAGCGCGACTGGACACCCATTTCGTACAGAAATTCAAGTGCCGATATCAGAGAGAGGAATTACGAATTCGACCACGTTTCTTTCGGCCACGATATCGAGACTGCGTATCTGATGTTGGAAGCCTCCAAGACCCTCGGCATCAAGCACGATACCAGGACCCTTGCGGTCGGGAAGAAGATGGTGGATCACGGCATGACGTTCGGTTGGGATACAGAACGTGGAGGTATTTACGATGGAGGATACTATCTTCCGGTTGAAGACAAGCCTACGATTGTCAGGAATACCAAAGAATGGTGGTCGCAAGTTGAGGCCCTCAACTCGTTTCTTCTGATGTCGGAACTGTACCCGAACGATGACCATCACTACTTTGAAAAGTTTCGAGCACAATGGGAGTACTGCAAGAAGTATGTTATTGATAACGAATACGGGGGGTGGTATTGGGGAGGGATCGATATTGTCCCAAACAACAAATTCTCGCCAAAGTCGACAATCTGGAAATGCAATTATCATACTTCGCGAGCGCTCATCAATTGCATCTCCATGTTGAAATAGGAATTCTTGCCAATGCGCACACTCAACGTTGTACTATTTCTGGGATTCAGTCTTATGTTGAACAATTCTCTTGCTTTGCCACGTCAGCAATCGAGGCTTGATACTGGATGGCGTTTCAAGCTTGGAGAGATCATCGGAGCTGAGAGACGGGACTTTGATGATCACGATTGGCAACAAGTAACCGTTCCCCACAACTGGGGTTGGGAACAGGCGCAAAAAGGCGATGAATACTATCGTGGGCCCGGATGGTACCGTTGTGCCTTGGAGTTAGGATTGCCCGAACCGGGCAAACGGTATTTCGTACGATTCGAAGCAGCAGGTTCTGCTGCAACTGTTCACTTGAATGGAACATTGTTGGGAGATCATCGCGGCGCATTCGGCGCCTTTTCCTTTGAAATCACCAAGGCATTGACCGAAGGAAAGAACATACTTGCGGTCCGAGTGAGTAATGCTCCTGAACCAGATATAGCCCCGCTGAGCGGCGATTTCAATGTGTTTGGTGGGTTATACCGTCCCGTGCATCTCATTGAGACTGGCGAAATTTCTTTTTCACTTATCGACCATGGCTCACCCGGTGTCGCGTGGCGGCAAACCAGAGTGACTGATGCACAGGCCGATATCGATCTCACTGCTCAAGTTTCGAACGGAAAGCAGCAGGATGAATCCGCGATTCTTATCGCCTCCATTCTTGATGCATCTGGAAAACAAGTTGCAACTTTTGAGCAACCAATCAAAGTGGTCGCCAACGTCACAGCTCCATATTGGGCGCGGATCACGCTTCCGAAGCCGCATCTCTGGAACGGCCGAATCGACCCATACCTGTACAAAGCCGTTGTAGAATTGCGTTCGAAGAACGGCGCAGTACTTGATTTGGTTGAACAACCGCTCGGCATCCGATTCTATCGTATAGACCCTGATCAAGGGTTCTTTCTCAACGGTAAGCCTTATCATCTGCACGGCGTTAATCGTCATCAGGATAGGCCGGATAAGGGCTGGGCGATTACGGAAGCAGATATGCGCGAAGACCTGGGTCTCATTAAGGAACTCGGGTGTACCGTTGTGCGCTGCGCGCACTATCAGCACAGCGATTATTTTTACGGCCTTTGTGATACTGCAGGAATATTGGTGTGGGCAGAACTCCCCCAGGTAGACGAAATCGGCAAATCTCCACAATTCGCAGAAACCTCGCGGAATCAATTACTCGATTTGATCCGACAGAATATTAACCACCCGTCGATATTTGTCTGGAGTTTGTTCAACGAACTATGGCCCGGAAGAATCGACCCGCATCGTGAACTCCAGGATTTGAACCTCCTTGCGCATGGAGAAGATCCGACACGTCCAACAATTGCTGCAACTGCAACAGAGCTATTGACGGAGATGAACAAGATTCCAGATCTGCTTGGATGGAACATTTATCCAGGATGGTATTCTGGTTGGGGATCGAAAGAAACGTTCGGCCAAATTCTCGACCGAGGTCATTCGATGAGTCGCAGCGGAGGGTTTTGTGTGAGTGAATACGGCGCGGGAGCGAATGTTGAACATCACGAGTTGAATCCGCAACAGCCGAGAACGGATGGCCCCTGGCACCCGGAAGAATGGCAAGCTCTTGTGCACGAAGCCGCTTGGGTAGCAATGAAGGTACGGCCGTTCGTTTGGGGTACATTTGTTTGGAACATGTTCGATTTCACCAGCAATTCAAGGCATGAAGGAGGTATACGCGGACGAAACGACAAAGGTCTCATAACATATGATCGAAAAATCAAGAAAGATGCGTTCTTCTTTTATAAAGCAATTTGGTCTGATGAGCCAACGGTGTACATTACTGGCAGACGTTTTAAGGAACGATCGATTCCTCAAACAGATGTGAAGGTCTACTCGAACGCCCGCGAAGTCGAGCTATTCAATAACGGGATTTCTCAGGGCAAGCATTCTGATCCCACCAATTGCATTTTCATCTGGAAGACTATACGGTTGCACCCCGGTGACAACCGCATCGAAGCGAGAGCCGTCGTATCTGACAGTCTGTTCAAGGACACCTGTGTATGGACCGTGAAATTGCAGTAGAGATCTCATGATCGATGTAGACCCAGCTTGATCATCATCCGGAAGTCGTTCGACATTTAATCACGCAGGAGATGAATCGGGTAAAGCAAATCTGTGAACTGAGAATTCTCAATTGGCGTCGTTCAGATTCACATCAGTCTGCAATATACCACGTAACTGATTCCGAAGCCCTTCGGTTTTCAGTCTCAACGCAAAGCTATCGGCAAAGGCAAAAGAATACTTGACAGTACCAACTCTGGTGGTAGTGATTATTGATCCTCATCCTAACTCTTTATACCTTCTTGCATAAACAATTCTTCATGATCCACTGCAGCGCGAAGAGCGAATTGTTTCACGGACTTTCTTTGTATCATCAGTAGGGGTCCAAGACACACCGCGATTTCCTTTGAATTCCAAACATATTGGAAGGATTGATTCTTAAGATGAAAAGCCTACTTCGCCGGCATTGGGGAGTTATGTTTCTCGCTGCAGTTGCTCTTTCCTTTATTGCCCTGCAAGCATTCTTTTCGACGCAAAGAAAGAACTCCGTGGTGGAGGTATATTTTGCTGATAGGATGACAGAGGCGCATCTTCATCTTATTGACGAATATAATCGCCTTCACGCTGGAAAGATCAAAGTGATTCCGATAGATTTCCCCAATGAAGATTTTACGACAAATGAACGGAAAGAAGTCCTGGCACGATCACTTAGAGGCGAAGGCGAAAATATTGACCTCTTCGCCGTCGATGTTGTATGGGTTCAGCGATTTGCACGATGGAGTGAACCTCTCGATCAATATTTTGACAAATCCGAACTCGATGATATAACAAAAGAAACACTCCAGTCTTGCTATAAGGATGGAAAGCTCGTCGCGATTCCGTTTGACCAGGTACGGGGGATGTTGCTGTACAGACAGGACCTTCTGAGTGCGCTGCCCGGCGGGAAGAAATTCATGGAGAAGGTGAATAAGGGAATCACGTGGGAAGATTTCATCGATTTCGGGATGAGCTTGCGCAGGTCCCACCCCTTCTATGTCTTCCCGGCGGCGGAATATGAAGGGCTCCTGTGCATCTATACAGAAGTACTTCTGAGCCAAGGTGAAGACTATTTCGCAAAACACGGTTTCAATTTTCAAACGCCACAGGCAGAAAGGGCCCTTCAACTCCTCGTAGATCTTGTTCAACAATACAAGGTCACGCCGACAGAGGTCACGTCGATGACTGAAGTCTCCAGCTACGATTATTTTTCGAAACACCAAGGCCTCTTCCTTCGTGGCTGGACCAACTTCGACAAGGATTTTCCCTTGACAGAAGAGCAAAAAGCACATTTTCGCATCGCGCAACTTCCTCATTTCAAAGATGGAATTCCGACATCGACCATCGGAGGCTGGGACCTCATGGTCTCGAAATTCAGTCCGAAGAGACAAGAAGCAATTTCTTTCATCAAGTTTCTTCTTCGTAGGGAATCGCAGGAACAAATTTATACAGAGGGGGGTTTTTTCCCCGTTATCAGATCCATTTTTGAGGATGAGACGTACAAAAAGAAGTATCCTGAACTCATTGAAACGTACCACATGCTGGCAGGAGGCGCGCACCGGCCTTCTCACGAGAAGTACACAAAGTATTCTGAGATACTCGTTCACTATATCGCCTCCGCGATCCGTCAGGAGATGTCCGTACAGGATGCTCTCGCAAGAGCGACTCGTGCGATAGAATCTGAAAAACTGACGTTGACACAAGTTCAGGATCGATAGGACGTAGCGCCAATGCGATTCTCCGATATCAGAACCAAGTTTTCGCAATACCGATTTGACATCAATCAGATGATCGTGTTCTTTGTCGTGTTGATTTCCTTTCAGGTGCTTCTGGCATTCTTTCAGAAGTCCCTGCTCACGGATTTCTTGAATGACGCGCAACGTTGGTTCCAGAAGTACTATGCAGAACGTGTCGCAATCGTCACCTCCGCCAGTCTCGAGAATCTTTTTGAAAATCAGCAACGGATGCGCACGGAAGGAAGAATCGACGAAGCGCAAATGATTTATTCGGTCAATGTCATTTTCAAACAACTCGTTCTCCAACGCAGTATCGAGGATATTTCGCTCATTCTTCTCAAGGATGGAAGGACATATCTTGTCAGTAATGGACAACAAATGAATGACTTCTTTAAAGGAACGCTCGGACCGTATGAGACAGGACCGCCGGGGACCAACAATTCGGGTATTGCATATTTTGCGGTGGTCAAAGACGAAATGCTTCGAAGTGAACGGATTATCAGCGAGGTGGTGGATCAAAAAACGTTCAACGTGCTCGTCCCATTTGTACCGTATGGTGAATACCTGGGGGTACTCTACATCCGGGTTTCACCGGATTTCACATTGTTGACGGATGAGGTTCAATCAAATTTTGACAGAGTGTCTCTCGCGTTTTCGTCCTTGGTGTTTATTGGTCTCATCGTTATGTACATTGTGTCCACCGGTGCCGTAAGGGAGCGTAATGAGGTGCAGGAACGATTATTGGCGGAGCATCAGGTAAACCTGAAGAAACAGATACAACTTGAGAAGGAATCTGTTTTTACCAAACGGATCTATCATACGCATCATAAGGCTGAAAAAATCATGGGGTTCATCAAGAACGATGTCCGCAGGATGGAACCTGCGAATCTTGATGAGATGAAGAAGCGGGTCATCGCATACTCGAACTTCATATCACGAATCATCTATGATATGAAATGGTATGACCAGGACATCAACACCATCGTCAATCCGGTGTTTCATTCGAATATCAACGCAATCATCGAGTTCATCGTTCAAAACGTGTTTCTTCGAATCTCGAGTCAAAACGACATGTTTGCGTTCACCTTTAATCTTGACAAACGGATGCCGACCGTGCCCGTCAACGAGTTCATCATTTGGGAAATCCTTGAGCCTCTGATTCAGAACAGCATCGATCACGGCAGGAAATTCCCTTTGAATATCTCCATTGCGACGACCTATGACGTAAACGCCAGGACTTCAACTGTTTGCATTGCAGACGACGGCGTGGGATTTGCGGAGGACCTGCTGACAGTCGATTCGAATGGAGTGAAAAAGCTCTTTGCCGAGAAAGAGCAGGCGGAAGGTATGGCAAGTTCACATTCCGGTTATGGCTGCTACATAGCGTATCAAATGGCTGTCGGCAAATGTGGCTGGAAACTCGATGCGGAAAACAAGCCGGGTGGTGGCTGTAGTTTTACAATTAAAATCCATCACGGGGATAAACCATGAATACTGCCAATCCGATTCAGATTCTCCTCGTCGAGGATGAAGACTTTGACGTAGCCCGCGTAAGGAATACGGTGAAGCTTTTTGCTTCGCGGATCCGCATCTCAGAGGTCGTGTCGAACGGAAAAGCTGCGCTGGATTTCATCAAGGGCCACCCGGACAAATACGATGTCGTGATACTCGATTTTCAGATTTCGGGGGGGTTGCGGGGTGAAGAGCTGATCCAAAAAATGAAGGAGCTTGACCCTCTTGTGCAAATTATCGTCATTACCAAAATGACCATCAACATGACGGATTTGGATTTCGCGAGCAGCTTGTTGAAGGCGGGGGCATTCTGGTATTGCACCAAGTATCCCGGAAACATTGAGGAATATATCTATCAACCTACAGACTTTATTCTCAGCATCTTTAATGCCTACGAAAAAAGACGGTTGGAACGACAACGTCTGAAATCCGACAAGAGGTTGATGAAGAATATCGAATCGCTTCTCGATGCAAAAGAGATTCTCGGCGAATCCAAGCCAATGGTGCAGCTCAAAGAAGCCATCGAAAAGTATGCCCGCAGCGATGCTAACATCCTCATTGCCGGAGCGTCCGGAACGGGGAAGGAGCTCGTGGCGTGGAACATCCACTTGAAAAGCAAACGGCGATTCGAATCATTTGTTCCCATCAACTGCGGCGGCATCCCTCATGAACTCATCGAGAGCGAGCTGTTCGGCTACGAGAAAGGATCGTTCACTGGCGCAAACGCATCAAAGCAGGGACTGTTCGAAATTGCCAACAACGGCACCATATTCCTGGATGAAGTCTCCGAATTGCCTCCATCAGCTCAGGTGAAACTCCTTCGTGTCATTCAGGAAGGTGAAATTGAGAAGATCGGAAGAACCAGCAGTCTTGTCGTGAATGTGCGAATTATTGCTGCAACAAACTCGGATCTTTCGAAGGAAGTCAACGAAAAGAGGTTCAGAGAAGACCTTTACTATCGATTGAGTGTTGTTCCTATTGACGTAGTTCCATTGAGGCAACGGGGAGAAGACATCATGCTCCTCTTTCAGCATTTCCTCGAATTTTTCAGCGCCGATCTTAACGTCCCGGTCCCGGAAGTCGAACCCAAAGCAAAAGAAATACTGATGCATTACAAATGGCCCGGGAATGTGCGTGAGTTAAGGAACGTGGTCCAGCGACTTGTCCTGAATTCTGAAGGGAAGATTACCGCAAAAGATGTGAGCCAACCGATGATCCTCAGGAGCCCGATGTTCAAACAAGAGCTTGGAAACATCGAAGAATTTGGCAATGGACAGATCGTGCCACTTCGGGAAATGGAACGGATCTTTCGGACCAATTACTTCAGGTACGTCCGGAGTATATCAAGCTCCGATTCGAACGCAGCTGAGAAACTCGGACTTGCTCCTTCAAATTTCTTCCGCATGTGCAAAGAGCTTGGACTTAAGTCGTAGGACTGCTTTACAAACTGAGTAAATATTGGATCGGTCGATGCGAAGCAGAAGGAGTCGGAGAAAGATCTGGAGAATCTATTTGGTTCGATAATGCAGCATCCGTTTA
This sequence comes from uncultured Ignavibacteriaceae bacterium, assembly GCA_964579855.1. Taxonomy (GTDB): domain Bacteria; phylum Bacteroidota; class Ignavibacteria; order UBA10030; family UBA10030; genus JADGQA01. The sequence continues at coordinate 10,693 of CAZOIM010000038.1, forward strand.
AGAGAGAATTGGATTTCAGGGAGCGTTCCAATTAGGGTATCACCTGCGGCGACGTACATTCTCATGCAAGGAGCGGCTCAACAAGTGTCGACAAGAATTGCTCCCAAGGATCTCTCAACGCAAATCGGCAGTCCGCTAAACACTATTCTGCTCACAGTCTTCAGCAACTGTTCGGGTCCGAGATGAGTGTAGAATTGTGTAACGGCCAAGCTGGAGTGACAAGGAGTTTCTGGACCTCGTACAAAGTTGCGCTGTCTAGTGCGATCAACCTGCTAAGAGTTTCTTCCTCGTTGGCAAAAGTCTGATACTCGAAGTTGGCGATTTTGAGGAGAATTTGTGCACCCGGAGGGAGTCGAACCCCCAACCCTCAGATCCGAAGTCTGATGCTCTATCCAATTGAGCTACGGGTGCATCTGATGTTTCTGTCGTCATCAATATAAAGCTATAAGCAGGAAAAAACAATTCATCGGGTTGACTTCGACAAGCATCGATGATTGGATCTGATCCGGAAATTTCCCCTTCTGAATGTTCCTTCCTTCGGTTGATTGTCATTGTCCGGGGTGCGATATTGGAGACGCAATTGTCGCGCTTTCACGCGGCCATTCACTGACTTCAACTACTGAATAGACTCTTCGAAAGTGATGAGGTTTAAAAAAGATCTACTCGCCAAAATTCGTCCCGAAGTACTTGCCCTTCTTGTGCTCCTTGCATTTCAGACATATCTGATCTCGTCGTCCGAGGGATTCTACTATATCGACGAAGGAGCGCATTTTATGGACGATTACTCTGCACTCACACATCCATCCGTCAGTATCGGTGTGTGGCAGAGGTTCGGCAGCGTGTGGATATTCACGCTTCCGGCACAATGTGGTCCTTATGCTGTTAAGATTTTTGCATCATTGCTTTTCCTGCTCACCATTTTTATTACGTATAAATTGGCCGAACTCGAACAAATTCCTTATAGGGAATGGCTCATTGTGTTGGTTGGATTCCAGCCGGTTCTTCTTGATATTTCCTTTACGTGTCTCGCTGAGCTTCCGGCGGCGCTCTTTCTTATCCTCGCGTACTATCTCTACAAGAGGTCTTTCTGGAATCTGAGTTTGTTCAGCGCGTCGATCGTATTCCTTTTTCGATACGAGATGTCTTTTCTCGCAATCCTCTTGTTCTTTGTTGCGCTCCGTCAACGGAAATACTACGCGCTTCCTTTTGTTCTCGTTGGGCCGGCACTATGGTTCATATCCTCGTGGATTTCGACGGGGGATCCAAATTCGTTGATGAGAGAATTTGTGAAGTTCGGCAGTCTTCCCAAATTTATCGAAGGAACAGGCTGGTTCCACTACCTGAAACACTCTTTTGATATTTTTGGAACACTGCAGGTTTGGCTAGTCGTCTTGTCGCTTCTTTTTACGATTATCCGCCGTAGTGTGCGGCTTGCCATTCCGTTTCTCATTGTGTTTTGGTGCATTGTTTTCAATACTCTCGCATCGGTAAAGGACCTCAACTGGACTGCCAGCATAGGCGACCTGAGATACCTGGCTATCGTTGGCCCATTCGTTGGCCTTCTTTCGCTCGATGGGCTGTCTTTGGCGATGGAAACAATACGCAAAGTGCGATTGTCCCGTTATGTTCCATTGGCACTTGGGATGATCATGGTCTATGAGACAGTCTCGATTGTTCGCCCGCATCACATTACTCCATTTGAAAATGCCGTGATCGTTCTTACACGACGCGCAGCGGCCGATTCGACCAATATTCCAATCCTTTCCAATCATTGGGCATCGAGATTTGCTCTCATGCACGAAGGAAAACAGATAAACAGAGTTGTGGGTTTGACGAAGCAGGCCTACGTGGGGAACTTAACCGAGTACATCATATGGGATTCGCAAATCGCGAATTCGATCTTTTCACAGCAGGGATTGACTTTTGAGGAAGTTCGGAAGGATTCCGATATCGCCAAGCTTGAAAGCATAGACCTTGGTTATGGTTCGGTAACGCTGTTCCATAAGCAATTACACGTGAATAAATAAAGACATATGCGTTGGTCTGCCAGCTCATCGGCTAACCGTGTCGGCATCTATTTTCCATTGCCCCACATCGTCTCCAAATCCTTCTCACGAATCCTGTGTTGAGGCCAAGGTGTCATCGTTACGATGTGATCCTGTGACAAATATTCTACGCAGATCAAACACCAATAGAATAGCAACGGGCAAGTACTCGAGAAGCAATACAATCGGATAGTCTTTCCAGGCACCATAACGCTGATAGGTAACGAACGTAATAGAAGTCAGGCTCGCCGTTGCCGCAAGGGTAACGCCACTCCAAAGAGGAGTGATTGGGAGTAGAACAATCATCCACCCTATATACCAAGGATGTACCACCGGCGAACAAAGGAGTAGCAGAAGAACCGACAAGGTGAGTCTATCGTTCAATGGTTTCCTGCTGAGATAAAGACTCAACAAGACGACAATGAGGATTCCAAGACACAGCAGTCTGTCTGTCTGGTTATCAGGAATGAAGGGGAGCAGGAGATCAAAAAGGGCGCCGTTGAAGTACCAATTCTTCGAAAAGACCATAAGGGCTTCGAACGGATTGACGCCAAATGAGTAAGGAATGAACGGAACGAGCATCACGACCAATGGCACAACGGCAGCCTTGGTCCGGTTTAAAAAACTCCGCTGGTAAAGAATTAGTATCGGCAAGAGCACGAGGGCCGTGGGTTTGATGAGCAGTGACAACCCGAAAAGTACGAACGAAAGGAACAATCTTCTGCGGAAATAGAACAGCAGGCCAAAGACGAGAAACGGAAACCCCAGCACATCGACGTGAGCATCAAGAGAGAATTGAAGAATGATGAGCGGGTTGGCTGCGTACAGCAGCACTCGCCAGGGTGACGAGGAAAGTTGGCGCATCAATAGCCAGAGTCCCGCGATCGTGAGAACCTCGGAAATGAAAATAAGAAATTGGAATCCCCAAATGCTTTCGCCGCTGAGAGTGTATGCGAGATAAAAAGACCATTCGCTCAAAGGGAAATACAGGGTCTTCAGATCGGCGTGATTAACAAGCGACGGTAAGTGGTTGGTATGAAGGAATGCAAGACTGGAATCGTTGGGCGCATAACGGTAGGGATTTATTCCCGCTGATTGTACGCGACCATCCCACAAGTATCGGTATACGTCATCGGACCCCATTGGCTGCATTCCAAGGAGGCCAAGCCTGACGATCAACAACAGTGCGATAATCGGAAGCAGGCCCGTGTCGGGAATATCTTTCCCAAGCACATCGCGGCAAATGAACAAGTAGAGGATGGAGGATGAAATAAAGATTGAAGCGTAAGCAATGATCGGGATGAAGTGAATAAATCGTAACGCCAGAATCATCAGGCAAAGAAGTCCGGAAAGAAGAATCACCCGATTGATCTGTAGTCGATTCAAAGGATGCACGGAGAAAGTTCCTAAATAAAATTAGCGGTCGGAGGGCTGAAAGTCAATCGACGACCATAACGGAATCGTTGTCGGCAACGATACCTGAGAATGTTCCACTAACTGAAGGGGCAACATTGTGAAAGTACTCTTTATCGGAGGCACCGGGAACATCAGCACGTTGGTGAGCAGACATTGCATCGAACGGGGAATAGAACTTCACCTGCTCAATCGCGGCACGCGAAAGGTCGAGATTCCCAATGCTCGCAGTATCAAGGGAGATATTTCCAATTTCGACAAGCTCGAGTCCGAACTCGCCAGACATCACTGGGATGCGGTGGTGGACTGGATTGCATTTACGGAAAAGGACATCGAGCGAGACATCCATCTCTTCCGCAACAATACCCGACAGTTCGTCTTCATCAGCTCAGCATCAGCATATCAAAAACCTCCAAGCCATCCGATAATCACGGAATCGACCCCTCTCGCCAATCCATACTGGGACTACTCCCGAAACAAGATTGCTTGCGAAGAACGACTCAATCGCGCGTATCGAGACGAAGGCTTTCCCGTCACCATTGTGCGTCCATCCCTGACGTACGATACGGTTATTCCACTTCCGATTGGTGGTTGGACGGAATACACAGTTGTCGATCGGATGAAGAAAGGGAAGGAGATCATCGTTCACGGTGACGGAACTTCGTTATGGGTCGTTACTCACGCGGAGGACTTTGCAAAAGGATTCGTCGGTTTGCTCGGTCACCAGCAGGCAATCGGACACGCATTCCATATCACTTCCGACGAAATTCTCACGTGGAATCAGATACATCAGGCCGTTGCCGAAGCGGCTGGATGTGAACCAAAGATCGTCCATATAGCTTCCGATTTCCTTGTTCAGCATGATCCATCACTGACCGGAAGTCTTCTCGGTGATAAATCACTCAGCGTGATTTTTGACAATTCGAAGATCAAACGATTCGTACCGGAATTCAATGCAACGATTCCTTTCAAGCAGGGAATCAGGCGTACCCTGGCTTGGTTCGAAGCCGATCCGGCCCGTCAGATCGTTCGACCAGAGACGAACGACTTGATCGATAGGATACTACGTTCGTATCGCCATTGATTTACAGCAATCCATCCCGAGTCGGTTGTGACCAACGAAAAGAATTGGAGAATTCTGCTGACGAGTACGAGGTGACAGGTTGCCAGGGTGTACCAGGGCATCCCTGTACTCAGTGTGACACGAAGATCCGTTTTCAGAATGAACCCACGTATCGGTCAACCATCCTACTGGGGAAGATCCACCAAACCATCAGGCTTATAGCGCTTGTAGATTGTGTAGCTCGACCCGATACGAACTGGACGTGAGAATTCGTTTATACTGAGTTGTCGTACTTGATCTCTCACATGCTTCGGGAATCTGGCTATATCTACCGCGCCAATGAACCTTCCGATCGGGTTGGACGCACCCTGTATCACCTGCTTGATAAGCGCATCGAAGTCGGATCCATTCTGCAGGAGTGCGTACAGTGAATCTGCCTCCTGTTGGGAACCGGCATTCAGCTCACCGAGAGTCAGAACGGTTGGCTCCTGCACCTGGAGAATAATGGTGTTTCGAATCCAGCGACCAGCCGGCGCATTTTGAAGTTTGTCCGTCGCAAAGTGCCATTGCTTCATGGAGTCGATTGCCGCGCGGTCCCAATCTGCATCGCCACTCGATCCAAGAATCCTGACCTCCGTCACCGATCCATTCCCCATCACGTGGAAGAGAACTTTGAACCTAAGTCCATTGGTCGGGAAATTTTGAGCAACAAGAGGAAGTGAAGTCATAGTGACAAGTTCCGGTTGATCGGAAGGAGACTCTGTAACCTGGGTTGTTGCGCAACCGGCGAAGATTAGTGATACGACGAACGAGGAAATGATTAGAGATTTCATTGCGGCTCCTTGTATTGAAGGATTTGGATAGATTCCCATCCACCTCTGCCCGGCGCTGGAGCGACTTACGTTGTTCAATTCTTATGTCTATTGCAAGTGCAACAATCTGTTCGCCTGAACATTTGTTCCTGATACTGCAAAAACTCACACACCAAGAGATCGCCTGACCCCAAGTTCGAGTCCCCGCAGTTCCGCGAGTCCTCTCATCCGCCCAAACAGTGAATAACCAGGGTACACGTTGTCAAAGCGCTCGTCGGCAAGCATGAAGTGTCCGTGATCAGGACGCATCGGCATACGACTGTCTTTTCTTCCTCCGTTCAAACGTTTTTGCTGTTCTGTGACAAGGACTTTCATAACGCCGTACATGTCTACATCGCCATCCAGGTGATTGTCCTCGACAAAATCACCTTCAGCATTCTTGGTGACATTTCGCAAGTGAATGAATTCGATTCTGTTCGCAATTCGTTCAGCCATCGAAACAATATTATTGTCTTTTCCCGCACCGAGTGAGCCAGTGCAGAATGTAAGGCCGTTCGATGGGGAGTCGACCACGCTCAGCACCTGGTCGATATCGTGCGCATTACTGACCACTCGCGGTAATCCAAGCAACGGACGCGGCGGATCATCCGGGTGTATTGCCATGGATACCCCCGATTCCACGGCAACAGGAACAATGTCTTCCAAAAACGCGCGCAAATGTTCGCGAAGCCCGCGGTCACCGACGTCCCGATAGTTGCTTATTGCCTGGGAAAATTGTTCAAGAGTATACGAGTCTCCCGAGCCCGGCAGCCCAAGCAGTACGGTTTGCTTCAATGTCTCTTTCTGGCTATCGGTCAGTCTGTCATAATACGACTTGGCAGCGTTGAGCTCTTCATGGCTATAATCTCGTTCAACGTCATGGCGTTGAAGTTGAAAAAGATCAAATGCGGCAAATGCCTTTGCCTCAAATCTCGTTGTGATCGATCCATCGCTGAATTCAACGTGAAGATCAGTCCTGGACCAGTCCAGCACCGGCATGAAATTGTAACAAATAGTATCAATGCCGCATCGTCCAAGGTTGGCAATTGACTGCCGATAGTTATCGATATATTTCCGATGGTTTCCGGTTCTCAACTTGATATCTTCATGAACCGGAAGACTTTCGGCAACGGACCAGTGCATACCCTCAGCTTCGATCAAACGCTTCCGCTTCGAAATCTCATCGATGGTCCATAAATCGCCAATCGGAACATGATGGAGAGCCGTAACGATGCCGGTGGCCCCTGTCTGCCGAACGTGTTTCAGACTGATCGGGTCATTGGGACCAAACCATCTCCATGTATTTTCAAGTCCGATAGGATTTTGTGAATTGTGAAAGGACATTTCTAGAGGCCACTGTATGCGCTAAACCCACCGTCAATGGGGATGATCGTCCCTGTTACGAAGGATGAGGCATCACTTGCGAGCCAAAGCACGGGACCAATCAATTCCTCGGGATCCCCAAACCTTCCAAAGGGTGTGATGTTCAGGATCGTTTTTCCCCGTTCCGTCAATGAACCATCCTTGTTTGTCAATAGGTACCTGTTCTGCTCCGTAAGAAAGAATCCTGGTGCGATCGCATTGACTCGCATACCATTGCCGAATTTGTGCGCCATTTCAACCGCCATCCAGCGAGTGAAATTGTCGATCGCGGCTTTGGCCGCCGAGTATCCAACGACGCGCGTGATTGCCCGCTGTGTGGCCATCGACGAAAGGTTTATGATCGACCCCTTTTTTTGTTTTGCCATGGACTTGCCAAACATCAGTGTAGGCAGAACTGTCCCATAAAAATTCAGATCGGTGACTTTCTTGAAGTCTACTATCTCCAGATCGAAGATGTTTTCGTCGATTCGAATAGTCCCCTCAGGCTTGTTTCCACCCGCCGCATTGATGAGAACATCGATCCGTCCGAACTTCGCCATGATTGCGTCGTTGGTGCTTTTCAATTGTTGTTCGTCCAAAACATCGCATTCATAGCTTGTAACATTGCTGGTAATGCTGCTTAATTCCTCCACGGCACGATCGAGGTTTTTCTTGTTTCTGGCGAGAAGAACTGGATGCGCTCCCGCTACGGCAAGCCCTCTCGCCATATGGCCGCCCAACACTCCGCTACCGCCGGTGAGGACGACGATCTTTCCTTGTACATCAAAAAGAGTCTTATGCGTGTCCATGCATTTGTCGGATGTTCAGTTGCATCGCGCCATATCTAGATTACCTCAATGCGTCCTGCCTTGGCGGACGATCCATTAACTTCTTCGAGGTCATTGTGGATGAGTGGTGACCAAGGTACATCCGTTGCGTAACAAAGGGACTTGGGTTTGTTGCCGTGCCGCAGGATTGCAGGGGGCGAAGCCAGAGTTATCACAAGTCCGACGGATAATTCTTTCAGACCGCTCGTCCGCGATCGGATTGCTTTCGAATTCTCCTGCCAGGATCGAGGACAAACAGAATCCGGATTCCATGGTCTTCAATCGCCGTTGAGGACCCTGGACGAATCTCTGACCACAAATTCCGTTTCGAGGAAGACGCGTTCCACCGCGAGCAGTGTTGAGGATTCAATATTGCGGATCAAGATTTCCGCAGCCTTCGTGCCGATATCGTGTTGTGGGGCTCGAATCGTCGTCAACGGGGTCGGATACATTTTTGCATAGTAGATGTCATCGTTGCCAATAATTGAAATATCCTCAGGGACCCGGATCCCAAGCTGTCTGAGGACAGTGATGACTGCGAGGGCCTGATGATCGTTGAAGCAAACGATTGCGGAAGGATATTCTTTTTGGCTTCTGTTCTTAAAGAACTCCAGTGTCTTGTTGAAGCTTTCCTCATAGTGCGAGCCAATCGGGACGACGAGGTCTTTGTGGAAGATCAGGGAACTCTCGCTATATGCGTGACGGAACCCTTCGATGCGCTCCTGCGTGTGGGATGATTGCGCTGGTCCAGCGAAATGTACGATCTTGGTGTGGCCGCTATCGATCAGGTACTTAACGGCCTTCTTGATTGCTTTGATATTGTCGATTGCCACAACATTCGCCTGAATACCTTTTACGTCTTCGAGCAACACGAATGGATAGTTGATCATTTTCAAGCGGAAGAGGTGTTCAATTTCAGAGCTCCCCTCGACCACGGGTGCAATAATAACTCCTTTAATGTCCTTCGCAGAAAAAAGATGAGAAAGATTCTTCTCACATTCGTTGTTGTCGTTGGAACTGGCTATCACAACGGAATAGCCTTTGGAGACAGCATATTCGCTGACTCCGTCCGCAATCGAGGTATAGAAGGGGTAATTCAAATCTTTGATGATGATTCCGATGCTCCGTTCCTGAGCGCTGTTCTTCAGATTCCGTGCTATCCCGCGTGGACGAAAGTTGAGCTCCTTCATCATTTCCAGAATATGATCCCTGGTTGCAGGTTTTACTGAATTCTTTGCATTGATAACAGCAGAGACAGTGCCCTTAGAGACGCGCGCACGCTTGGCCACATCATCAATAGTAATTTTTTTCATTGGGCGAATAACCTCTCAATGTATTGTTACTCTTGAACCGGTTCGACTGTCCAGACAAAACGAGTGATTGTGGGCGATGACGAACTCAAGGAGGATAGAAACTTGTTCAAGAATATTACAATTTCACAAGAAAAACAAACAATTGAATCGATTCAAAGTAGACAGGGAACGTGTGATTTTCGACTCCCAAAGCGAACGAGTGAGAAGCTTTAGGGTAAATTGCTTTGTCGGAAGATCCACAACACTTCGTATTGACAGCCAAATGTTTTCATATTTGAGAAAACCGTCGAGTTTTACATCCGCATGAATTTGACGGGTCATTCGCGTCGATTTTGTGAATCGCTGGCCCGAGATAGTAAAGGAAATACTCTATTTGCAAAAATAGGTATAGATCAGCAGACTTTTCCTCTTGCATTTCTTTCAGATCATTGATACCATTGAAACGGTTCAATTAGTGCAAAACTGATCCTTGAAGAACTGCGCGATGATGGGGAAGGTTTTGCTTCGAATTGCTTCCCGGACCTTCCATCAAATTGTTGACCAGAGCCTGCTAGAATTGAACAAACGTGTCATCCACCACCAAAAGGAGAATGGAGTGAACATCCATTTCTTTGTCCCCTTCATCTTCCTTGCGTCGCTTGCTGCAATTGTCTCAGACCGACCAGGCACTGTTTCAAATCCGGCGGGCTCATACTTCACTGGAGTCTACCGTAACCTCTTTGCGGATCTGCTTGGAGTTCCGGACAGCAGCGTCGATGCGCACATAAGCTCGACCTTCCAACAACTCTTCTATGGAGACGACTCGAGAGAACGAGTCTACTATCCGGTCGAACCCGACATGGCATACATCCAGGATGTCAATAGCAAGGATGTCAGGACGGAGGGCATGTCCTACGGCATGATGATTTGCGTGCAATTGAACAAAAAACCCGAATTCGATCGACTTTGGAAGTGGGCAAAGGTCTACATGCAGTTTCAAGAGGGTCCTCACAAAGGTTACTTTGCGTGGCACTGTAGAACCGATGGGATCGTTCTTGATCCAACCGCTGCTTCCGATGGAGAGGAGTGGTTTGTCACGTCACTTTTTTTTGCATCAGCGCGCTGGGGAAATGGTGAAGACATTTACAACTACAGAAAAGAGGCTCAGAATATCCTCAACACCATGCTCCACAAGGAAACAGAGCCCGACCACGGTGCAGTAACCAATATGTTTGACCCAAAAGAAAAGCTCGTGAAATTTGTCCCAAACGTAGAGGGGGGTCGATTTACGGATCCATCGTACCAGCTTCCACATTTCTATGAATTATGGGCTCGCTGGGCCGACCATGACAAACAATTTTGGTGCGACGCTGCATCAGCCAGCAGAATTCTTTTGCGAAAGGCAGCGGACTCCCTAACGGGATTGTCGCCTGATTATTCTCATTTCGATGGCAATCCCATCACAGGTCGGTTTGGTGGGCACAATGATTTTCGATTTGACGCGTGGCGGGTTGCCATGAACGTCGCCGTGGACTATCAATGGTTTGCCAAAGATCCTTGGGCGGTAGTGGAGACAAACCGGCTCCTTGATTTCTTTCTGACTCAGGGGATCGATACCTATGGCAATCAGTACTCTCTGCAAGGGAAGAAACTCGGGAGCGATCACAGCGCGGGACTTGTAGCGATGAATGCCGTCGCTTGTCTTTCCTCAACTCGCGGATACCGAAGGCAATTTGTCAACGCACTATGGAGCCATCCTATACCATCCGGTCCGTATCGATACTACGATGGGATGCTCTACTTGTTGGGCACGCTCCAGGTTAGCGGCAACTTTAGAATATACAGTCCACCAGGCATGCAGGTTTCGGATTGCCCGGAATCTCGATAAGGAAGGAGTATTCATGTCACTTGTCAGAGAAATAATGGTGAACATTTGACGATGGCAGCAAAAAGAATCTACGGCGAGATGTGTACGGAAACAATCCGCATGATCGCCCTTGTAATGTTGACGACGGTTCTTTGGCCACAATCAGGGTTCGCAATCGGCGGAGAACCGTACATTCGATTCACGCAAGCCAAGGGACTATTTCCGCTTTCGGTTTCAAATAAACCAGTTGCGATTTGTTTCAGTTCGAAAGACTATGCTGGTGTTCAGCTCATAGTGAAATATTTCCAGTCAGATATCGCCGGTGTAACGGGAACGAGACCGGAGATTTTTGCGGACAAAGTGCCGGCCTCGAAGGACATCATCATCATAGGAACTCTGGGGAAGAGTCCCCTCATCGATGAACTCGTCAAACAAAAGAAATTAAACGTAGTAAATGTGACAGGGAAGTGGGAAACGTTTTTGGTTCAAGTCGTCGATCACCCGTTCAAGAGTGTGGATCACGCTCTTGTAATTGCCGGTAGCGACAAGCGTGGAACCATGTACGGAGTGTTCGATATCTCGGAGAAAATCGGAGTGTCGCCGTGGTATTGGTGGGCAGACGTGCCGATAAAGAATCACGGAGACATCTACGTCCTGCCGGCACGTCACGTGGACGGCCCGCCTACAGTGAAATACAGAGGCATATTTTTGAATGACGAGGCTCCCGACCTTACAAATTGGATTTACACGAAATTCGGGGTGGTAACCCCGAGCGAAAATCCACCTATTCCCTCGGGAATCGCCAATTACGGTCATGAATTCTACACGAAACTTTTTGAATTGATTCTCCGCTTGAAAGGGAATTATCTTTGGCCGGCAATGTGGAACAATGCGTTTAACGAAGATGATCCCGAGAACCCAAAACTCGCCGATGAGTACGGCATAGTCATGGGGACCTCGCATCAGGAGCCTATGCTGCGGGCCCAGAAAGAATGGGACCGGCGCTACAAGCATTCGATCGGAAGCTGGAACTATGCGAAATATCCTGACACTCTTGAAAAATTCTGGCGTGCAGGCATCAAGCGAAACAAGAGTTATGAGAGTATTGTCACGATGGGCCTTCGGGGGGCGGACGACACTCCAATGGCTCCAGGCGGCCCAACGGAGAATATGGCACTCCTTGAGAAAATCGTGGGAGTGGAAAGAAAAATCCTTGCCGAGGAAGTGAATCCCGATGTGACAAAAGTACCACAAGCGTGGTGTCTTTACAAAGAGGTCCTGGACTTCTACAAAGCAGGCATGAGGGTGCCGGACGATGTGAC
>CAZOIM010000039.1:0-22381 GCA_964579855.1 uncultured Ignavibacteriaceae bacterium
CTCTTACACTCAAAGAAAAAGGAGAATATCAGTTTACCATTGTTGTCCGAATCCAGGGAGCTCCTCATTCGAAAGAGTTTCACTATCTCGTTAAATAGAAGAGCCCTTTGATGCCAAAGTCAGGAAAGACCCCTCCTCGTCGATGAGCGCCTGAAGATACGTTGGCGTTTTCAAGAACCATCCGGACAGCGACTATTCCTACGTCGCACTTCTCCGATCCCTCCAGCAAATGAATACTGCTGTGTTTTTGGTATTAACTACTCTTTCATCCTTTTGGATGATGTCAATCCAAATCAATGAATGGTATACTTTTGCTGATTACAAGAAGGAGTGAAGGTTCCATTGGGCTTTGCGATGGTTATCCTCAAGCGCAATCGCCGTCAGGCTGAGGCAATGCTCGGATTGCGCTCAGATTGGAATTCAATGGAAGTGAAGGTCGCCAAAGAGGCAGCACAGTGAAATCTACAGTCGTTGGATGTATTCTCGTTTGCATTATCGGAGTATGCAGCCTGCAGGCACAGTCGAGAGCCTCGATCCTCATCCAGTCCACCTCCGATGATGAGACGATCGGCATCTCCGTGGATAGGGCGGTATACTATTCGGGCGATACCGTCCACCTCACTATCCTCAGGAGTGATAGCTCAAAAGGCGCAACAGTTACCCCGATGCTGGATATCGAAGGCGCATCACTCAAATCAATCGGAAAACGCAATTATATAGCCGTTATTCCTCCAAGTGTTACGCCAGGACTCTATCCAGTTCGCCTTTGGGTGACGGATACCGACCGTAGACGGTATCGGTATGAAACCGGATGTGTCGTGACCGTGGAGGAACACCAGGATGTTGAGGAGCTCAACAGATATGTTAGCATTTATCCCTCAACGGGAAGCAGTAACGTTCGAGAGGCAGTCACGTTGGATCGAGAACAACTCCGGAATCTTGAGGTAGGGTTCCAACGCGATAGCATCCGGCTCGGCATGGGACCGCAATTCCTGAGGATAACGACGACAATCTCGCTTCGTGAAGGCATCGCAGTCCCCTCATACGAACGTCGCATCGTGACTTTCAAGAGTCACGGCAATACGGATAAGGATCGTGCGATGTTTATTCAGTATAGGACTGCGTATGGTGCGTACGCGAACATCAGGCCCGAAGAACTTGAACACGTGCTCGTGCCGGTGGACTCGTTGCCCGATTGGGCAATTCTTGGAGTTCATATCGAACCTGATTACACGATCAAGATTGGCGCTGTGGATCGTTCCAACGTTATCACACAATATTATAGAGTAAGAGGCTCGACAATCGAATTCGGGTTTTCTCTTGCCATCCCAAAAGTATTGTACGATACCAGGTCAGTTGACACAATTCAATATGGCAACTATAGTGCGATGGTACGAATGTATTTCATTAATGCGGGATCTGGAAATCGATTCCCGGTCAGTCTAGGTATAGGGATGTTTGGAGTGGGCTCACCCGTTGATGTGGGGACGGCCCGGGGCGGGTTTGCTTTATCGATATTCACGGATTTGGCGGAAATGATACGAATCGCCAATGTCGGTTTTACCAAGAAGGTCAACTTTGGATTGGAAATTGCGCCTTTCATGCCCATTAAAAGGAAATCACGATTGCTGCTGGTTGCGCAGGCGGGGTTCTCGTTCTGACAGACGGAGATATTTGAATGGCCATGGAAGATAAATTCGACGTGTTTCTCATGCACCGGTAATCACCAATTGACGATTGTAATAAATCAACAAATAATTCCATCGAAGGAAATCCAATATGAAATACTCGAAAGGCACAATCACCGTTTCTATCTTCATTGCCGCTCTGATATTCGTTTGTGCATCAAAATCAGATGCGCAGCAAATGGAACTTGGCTTACGATACAATCCCGAACTCACAGGTTTGATAAACAAGAATGATAATAATGCCGGCAGCAGATTGGGCACAACGAGCACTTTTGGATATTTTTCCTTCGGGGCGGGTGCCGTTTTCAACTTCAATAATAATTTCGGTTTGGCGGTTGATCTTCTGTTCTCGAGGGAAGGACAGAGATTTGAAGGAAATTTCAACGGCGGCGCTCCTGATGCGGCCACATATAGCTCTGTCGTGAGTACGCAGGTATTTCTGAACAACACGATTGTTGTGGGAGATTATGTTGCAAAAGCCGAATTGAACTATATCAAGGTGCCAATCATGGTGTCGCTTACTTCTGATAATACCAAGCCGTTATTCTTCACGCTCCTGGTGGGTCCGCAACTCAATATTCTTGAGGGTGTTGCACAAGAGGTGAATCACACGGACCTAGATTATCCAAACAGCAATATAGCACCGAACGATTTATACAAAGCCGTCACGATTAACGGAATGCTGGCATTGGGTGGAGCATACAACATTTCACCCCAACTGGTATTGTCCGCGCGGTTTCGATTCGACTATGGTTTCGAGGATGTGGAGAAAAAGGATGTGATGGTAAGTTATAACGGTGCTGCGCCCATTCATTTCTATTCTGCCGATCGTCAAGCCACACACAATGTAACAGGTGCCTTGATGCTCGGGTTGGATTTCAAATTGTGAAGAATCGTGCATGCACAATTTTCCTATTTACAGAGATTGCTCTCTTGCGGGCCAACGACCGTGTTCAAGGTGGGAAAAAACTAATTGGTACGAATACAACGGATTACGAGATTGATATCGATCGATTTCAATCCAAATAGTGGCATACAAACTTGTCCAAGTCGGTTCCACGATCGAAACATACTATCTCACCGTCATTAAGGTATCGAGGTAAGGTGCAACAACAAATCAATAGACGAATTCTCTTCGTCAAACGGCCGGTTGGGATGCCGGGTGAGGAATGTTTCAATTTGACAACATCTGCAATGCCAGAGGTCGCAAACGGTCAGGTATTGGTGAGAACGAGATTTATTTCTGTCGATCCTTATATGCGAGGAAGGATGAATGACCGAAAATCCTACGTTCCGCCCTTCCAGCTTGACGAAGTCCTCAAGGGAGGAGTTGTCGGTGAGGTGGTCGAGTCAAAATCAAACAGCTTTGTCAAAGGAGACACTGTCGTCGGAAATCTTGGCTGGCAGGATTATTCCATAGCCGAAGAAAAAGAAATTCACAAGATCGATCCTGACATTGCACCTGTCAGCACTTCGCTGGGTTTGTTGGGAATGCCCGGGCTCACGGCCTATTTTGGATTGCTCGATATTGGGCAACCACAACCGAATGAAACTGTTGTTGTCTCAGGAGCAGCCGGCGCCGTAGGGACGATTGTGGGACAAATTGCCAAGATCCACGATTGCCGGGTCGTCGGTATCGCCGGGTCTGACAGGAAAACAAGGTATCTCATCAATGAATTGGGATTTGATGCCGCAGTCAACTATCGGACAACTTCCGACTTGAAGAAAGCACTGGAGGAAGTCTGTTTAAATGGAATCGACATCTACTTCGATAATGTTGGAGGAACCATTTCAGACGCAGCACTATCGCTCATCAATACCAATGCCCGCATTCCACTGTGTGGACAGATTTCTGTCTACAACGAGAAGCAAATTCCTTTTGGCCCTCGTATCCAGCCTCAATTACTCACCCATAGTGCCATGATGAAGGGCTTCCTGGTCCGCAACTACACCGAACATTTCGACGAGGCGACACGACAATTAACGCAGTGGCTTAAGGACGGAAGACTGAAAGCCGTGGAGAACATCGTCCAGGGATTGGAAAATGCTCCGAAAGCGTTCATTGGGTTGTTTGCAGGAGAGAATCTCGGCAAGCAACTTGTGAAAGTCATCAATGACAATGAAATCATCTAAAGAAGTGGCAATAAAGAATATTTACAAACGTACGGAACGAGGGTTCGAAAAACTCACCTCCCTTGTGAATGCTGTGCTCAGCAATTCCATTACGTTCATTCTCGCTCTTGGTACAGTGATATTCTGGCTGAGCAACAAACGATTTTACACTCAGGATATTCACGCCGCCATAGGCGATGTTATTCTGAGTGTCACGTTCTTAACTCTCTTCATTATACAAAAATCCTTTGTCCATTTTGCCGCCTCGCTTCATTTGAAAGTCAATGAACTCGTGGCGTCGCATAAACCTGCAAGCAACGCAGTCATCAATGCGGAAGAAAAGACAGAAGAGGAAATAACCGAGCTTTCCAAAGAATATTCGGAATTGGCGGAGAAAATAAAAAAAGTGGAAGAAAAAACGTAAGCCGCTGACGTGCGATGCTCAAATCCTGGTAGGTTATTGAGAATTATATGTGACAAAAGACTTGAAGCACTACCAACTTTGAAAACGTCAAAACTCAAGATCAAACACATTCATAGGGTGAACCGTGACAGCAGCTTCGCATCAAAAAGACCAGAGCCTGCTACCGCCGGCCGACTGGGAGATAGAAACTGAGAAATTGCGTGAAGAGTTGACGATTGAACGCGATAGGAATCTTCGCACACTCGCTGACTTCAAGAACTACCGTCGACGCATCGAGCGTGACGGCAATCAAATTGCCGAAGATGGCAAGCGTCGGATCATTGTGCCGATTCTGGATATCATTGACGATCTCGACAAGGCGCTGACGTGGGCAAATGATGAAGCACAACCCGCCGTTCAGGGTTTGAAAGTTGCTCGCCAAAAATTGCTTGCACTTTTGGAAACTCACGGAGTTCATGCATTCGAAAGCGTTGGCAAGCAATTCAATCATGATCTGCACCAGGCAGTGGCGATGGCGCGGCAGGAAGGAGTTGTTCCGGGGACTGTTATCGACGAACTGCGTCGCGGCTATCTCTCCAACGACGAACTCTTACGTCCTGCGCAAGTACGAGTCGCAGAATGATTCCATGCTCTGATGTGCTTTCCGCTTCTCAATGCAATCGCGTGGGACCATGCTGAAGAATCGGCTTGAAAGAGCATCTCTCAACATGTGTGAAACGGGGAGAGACCTGTGATACCCTCCATCCTTCGCTTCTTCACGAAATCGGGGAAAGTAGTTCCAAACAATACCGAAGATCCGATTCGAAGCGAACTGTTCAGCATTGAACGGCTCGAACAACACGCAGGGACTCTCGCCGCTGCTCAGCGAGTCGCCGCGAAATCTGCGACCGGGGGACCCCTTGCGGCTCGCCTCGGAGACAACCGGCGGGTGTTACGCCGCGCGTACCGCTTCATTGCCACTGCAGTAAACAAGGACCAGGTTATCATGCCGGCGGCCGAATGGCTGGTTGACAATTTTCACGTTGTGGATGAACAGATACGCGGAATCTATGACGACCTGCCCTGGAGTTATTACCGTCAACTCCCCAAACTTGCCGAAGGACCGCTTGAAGGATATCCACGGGTGTTTGGGATAGCGTGGGCGTTCGTTGCTCACACGGACAGCCGATTCGATGTTGAAACACTTGCGCGATTCGTGCGTGCCTATCAACGGGTTCAACCCCTCACCATTGGAGAACTCTGGGCTGTTGCAATCACCCTGCGGATCGTTCTCGTTGAAAATTTGCGGCGCTCCGCCGAGCGAATTGTTACAAGCCGGGTGGAACGTCATCAGGCGAATGTTATCGCTGATCGTTTGCTGGGGGTGAGCACGCGAAATTCTGAACAACCTGATGTCGCCCTTCGTCAGTTCTTTGGAATGCGTGTGCCGACGGCGTTTGCAGCACAACTTGTCCAACGACTGCGCGATCAGGATCCGGCTGTAACACCCGCACTCCGATGGCTTGACGAGCACCTGACATCGCAGGGGACCACTTCCGAACGGATCGTCAACGAGGAACACCAATTTCAAGGTGCGATGAGTGTTACGGTGCGCAATGTCATAACAAGTATGCGTCTGATGTCGTCCATCGATTGGACTGAATTCTTTGAGAGCGTGAGTCTCGTCGACGAAATGTTGCGGGAGAACAGCAATTTTGCTGCAATGGATTTTCCGACCAGGGATAGCTACCGTCACGCAATTGAAGAACTGTCGAGGGGATCGGCGCGATCAGAAATTGAAGTAACACAACAAGCAATTCAGAAAGCACAATCCGCCGGAGATCGTGAACACGATGGGCCGGAACAAGATCCAGGCTTTTACCTTGTATCACGAGGACGCCGGGACTTCGAAAAACAAATCGCATTTCGTGTCCCTCTGCGGTTATTGCTCAACCGTGCAGCTACAAGCACAGGTATGCGTGGGTATCTTGTAACAATTGCATTTGTCTGCGGATTTATTCTCGTATTGCCATTGCTTGGGGTTGCGAAGGCCGGGGCGACAGCACTCGATCTCTTCGTCCTCACACTCCTTGCACTTATTCCCTTGTCGGATGTCGCGGTTGCGCTCGTAAACCGTTGGATCACGAATCGGTTTGGTCCGAAGGCGCTGCCAGGCATGGAATTGCGCGATGGCGTACCGTCGAGTCTGCGAACCATGGTCGTCATGCCTACTCTTCTGACGACGCAAGAGGAAATCGAAGAACAGATCGAGCGACTTGAAGTGCATTTCCTCTCGAATCAGGCCGGCGACATTCGTTTTGCTCTTCTTTCGGATTGGACAGATTGTGCGACAGAGAAAGCAGACGGAGATGAAACTCTCTTCGCAATCGCTGCGGATGGAATTGCGCGCTTGAATCAACGACACGAGCCATTGAATGACGGAGATCGATTCCTCTTGCTTCACAGGAGACGAACGTGGAACAAGGGAGAGCAACAATGGATGGGGTGGGAGCGCAAACGAGGCAAACTTTATGAATTGAATCGATTGTTGCGCGGAGCCAAAGACACGAGTTTTCTATCTTCCGATGCCGGCTCGCCTCACGCGTCTTGTTCCGTGCCTTCCGGCGTTCGCTTTATCATCACCCTCGATGCTGACACCCGTCTTCCGCGTAGGGCTGCCCGTCGCCTGGTGGGGAAGATGGCTCACCCACTCAATCGGCCAAGAATTGATCCAAAAACAGGCCGCGTGATTGAAGGACATGCAGTGCTTCAACCTCGAGTGACGCCTGCTTTGCCAACGGGAAGAGCAGGTTCATTCTTTCAGCACATTTTCTCTGGTCCTGGCGGGATGGATCCGTACGCGTTTGTAGTATCGGACGTCTATCAAGATCTCTTTGGCGAGGGTTCCTACAGTGGAAAGGGAATCTATGACGTGGACGTGTTCGAAGCCGCCCTCTTAGGACGTGTTCCCGAGAATGCAGTTCTCAGTCACGATCTCCTGGAGGGAATATTTGCTGGCTCCGGTCTTGTCTCTGATATCGAAGTAGTGGAGGAATTCCCGTCTCGCTATGATGTTGCCGCAGCCCGACAGCATCGGTGGGCGCGCGGTGATTGGCAGCTCCTCCCGTGGATTTTTGGACTCGGCCGGGGGTCGAGTAGCAAATCCGGTCGCGGAAGGATTCCATTAACTGGTCGTTGGAAGATGATTGACAACTTGCGTCGGTCGCTTTCGGCGCCTGCCGCATTGATCGCATTGCTGGCAGGTTGGACACTGCCCATTGCTTCTGCAGCAGTATGGAGCGGGTTTATCGTCGCGACGATTGCTCTGCCCCCACTCCTTCCATTCTTCGTGGGCATTATCCCGCGGCGGCGGCAGATCTCGAAACGCAGTCACGTCCGTGCGGCAGGCAGGGATTTGTCCCTTGCTCTATCACAAATTGGCTTTCACATTGTGCTCCTCGCCCACCAGGCATGGCTCATGACGGACGCTATCGTTCGAACACTGTATCGACTGTTTATCAGTCATCGGCATATGCTTGAATGGATCACCGCGGCACAAGCAAAGTTCAGCCTTCCTCTCAACATCCGCGGGTTCTATCGCAGGATGGCGGGTGGTGTTGCGCTTTCGTGTGTTGCAGGAATTATTGTAGCGCTCGGTCCGCATGAATCGTGGGCGGCTGGTGCACCGTTCGTTGTTCTTTGGTTTTTGTCACCGCTTGTTGCACAATGGGCAAGTCGTCCACGGGTGTTTGACGCTCCGAAACCGATATCGGCAACTGATGCACAACAATTGCGACTTATTGCGCGTCGCACGTGGAGATATTTCGAAACGTTTGTCACGAAAAAAGAACACAATCTACCGCCGGACAATTTTCAGGAGGATCCCTCACCAGTCATCGCCCACAGGACTTCTCCCACAAATCTTGGTTTGTATCTGTTGTCAACGATTGCCTCCCATGATTTCGGTTGGATGGGTGTTCACGACACTGCGCAAAAGCTGAATACAACTCTTAACATAATGAACAGATTGGAACGATTTCGGGGACATTACTACAACTGGTACGATACTCATGACTTACGACCTTTGGATCCCAAATATATTTCGACGGTCGATAGCGGAAATCTCGCTGGGCATTTGATTGCCATTGGGAATGCCTGCGACGAAATGACAACTCTTCCCGTGGTGGATTCCAGATGGAGTATGGGTATTCTTGACGCCCTGATGTTGGTGCGCGAGTCTATGACGGTGCTCAAGAAGAGTCAACGCGCCCCGACAGTGAGCCAAATTGCATTGAGCGCGGAACTTGATTTGCTGACTGCACTGCTTCAGGAAGTTCCGACTAACCCCACCGATGTCGTTACAACGTTGGAAGGACTCTACAGGCACGCGAATATTCTTGTAGAAGTAACGCGGACATCGATCGAAGAAGATAGCATTGATATGAATTCAAGCGGTGGGGCGGATCTTCTGTATTGGGCGGAAGCGGCGAGAGAATCCGTCAAGAGTCACAAGAATGATGCCGAGCCGCTTAATCCTTGGACGTCCCTTGCTCGTGTAGGGAATTCAAATTCGGAGAGCGTTTCATCGCAATTGATTGGATTATTGGCAGCGCCAATCCCGACACTGGTTGAATTGCCGGGTCGATGTATGGAGATAATATCATTCCTTTCGAACCTGCCTGGGACATCGAATACGTCAGGCATAAAAGGAGAAAGCACTCTACCCGGAATAGGCGATCTCATCAACACCTTCAACCGTTCGGCCGACGCAGCACGTTCTCTGACGGCAGAACTTTCATCGCTGAAGCAGATGTCAATCAAGATGATGAATGCGATGGATTTTCGCTTTCTGTACGATACAGCGCGGCAACTGCTCTCCATTGGTTACAGGGTTGCGGATAGTTATCTCGAACCAGGCTGCTACGACTTGCTCGCTTCGGAAGCGCGATTGGCAAGTTTTGTCGCAATAGCAAAAGGAGATGTTCCCGTTCGGAATTGGTTTCATCTTGGACGATCACTGACCCCTGTTGACAATGGTTCGGCACTCGTGTCGTGGTCGGGATCGATGTTCGAATATTTGATGCCCTCATTGGTGATGCGTGCGCCCGCCGAGAGTCTGCTTGGGCAGACTATCCGACTGGTCGTCCGTCGGCAAATAGAGTATGGGAAACAACTTGGCGTGCCTTGGGGTGTGTCGGAGTCCGCATATAATGTCCGTGACCTCGAGCTTACCTTTCAGTATTCAAACTTTGGCGTCCCGGGGTTGGGGCTCAAACGTGGGCTTAGCGAAGATGCTGTGATAGCGCCATATGCAACAGGGTTGGCAACAATGGTGGATCCGAAGGCGGCGGCAGAAAACTATGAGCGTCTTGCCAACGCAGGTGGTTATGGGAAATACGGATTTTACGAAGCGCTGGACTACACTCCTTCGCGCCTTCCGGGAGGCAAGTCGGTGGCTATCGTGCGCACGTACATGGCGCACCACCAGGGTATGACGGTGGTTGCCATCGCAAATGCCCTTCACGACGGTGCCATGTCGTCGCGCTTTCACTCCGAACCAATCGTCCAGGCCACTGAACTCTTGTTACAAGAGCGAACCCCTCGCGGTGTGGCAGTTGCGCGGCCTCGAACCGAGGAAGTGAACGCGGCCGCCAACGTTCGCGATCTGATTCCTCCGATTCAACGCAGGTTCCATTCGCCACACGACCTGGTTCCCGGTACGCAAATTCTCTCCAATGGCAATTATGCCGTCATGGTCACCGGGGCCGGGTCAGGATACAGCCGTTGGCGTGACCTTGCTGTCACGCGCTGGCGGGAAGATGTGACCTGTGATTCCTGGGGTTCGTATATCTTTCTCCGTGACACACGGAGTGGAGATGTATGGTCGGCGGGATACCAACCGACCGGAGTCGAACCTGACAGTTATGAAGTAGAGTTTTCCGAGGATCGGGTTGAAATCGCCCGGCGCGATGGAAGCCTTGAAACAACGCTGGAAATTGCCGTCTCTCCAGAAAGTGATGCCGAGGTTCGACGCGTCTCAATTGCCAATCATGGAAGTCGAGTTCGGGAAATCGAATTGACTTCTTACGCAGAAATAGTGCTGACTCAACCCACCTCCGATATGGTTCACCCGGCATTTTCAAAACTCTTTGTCCAGACTGAGTTCGTATCGGAGGTCGGTACTCTCCTTGCGACTCGGCGCCGTCGGTCGCCTGATGAAGCTGAAATTTGGGCGGCGCACCTCGCAGTGATTGAAGGCAAAAGCATTGGCGAAGTCCAATATGAATCCGACCGGGCTCAATTTCTTGGGAGAGGCCGGCAAATTCGTTCCCCACTATCCGTGATGAATGGCAAACCGTTGACGAACACGGTAGGTACTGTGCTCGATCCAATTTTTAGTCTTCGATGTACGGTAAGGATCCCTCCCGGAACGACCGCGCGTGTAGCATTCTGGACCATGGTGGCCCCATCACGCAAAGAAGTGCTTGACCTCGCGGATAAGCATCACGACCGTACAGGATACGAACGTGCTGTCACTCTTGCGTGGACACAAGCGCAAGTTCAACTCCACCATCTCGGTATCGGCGCTGAAGAGGCTCATCTCTTCCAGCATCTGGCCGGACACATTCTCTATTCGAATCCTGCCCTTCGACCTCCATCCGAAGTTCTGAAGCGAAATGAGAATGGACAGTCTACATTGTGGGCACACCGCATCTCGGGTGATCTACCTATCGTTCTTGTCCGAATCGACG
The DNA here is from genome assembly GCA_964579855.1 of uncultured Ignavibacteriaceae bacterium. Classification (GTDB taxonomy): domain Bacteria; phylum Bacteroidota; class Ignavibacteria; order UBA10030; family UBA10030; genus JADGQA01. Next base: position 10,956 of record CAZOIM010000039.1, read on the forward strand.
AGCCGGAACGACTCCACATTGTGCGCCAATTGTTGCGTGCACACGAATACTGGCGAATGAAGCTTCTCGATGTTGATTTGGTGATTCTGAATGAACAACCGCAGTCCTATACCATGGATCTCCAGAATGCACTGGAAACGATACTCCGGACGAATGAATCGCAATTGCGACCGCAGCTTGACCCAAAGTTTGCTCACGGGAATATCTTCCTGTTACGGACCGACCTGGTGTCTATGGAAGTCCGTCTGCTGCTTCAAAGTGCTGCTCGCGTTGTGCTCCTCAGCCGCCGTGGCAGTCTTTCCGAGCAGCTCAACTCCCTCGATGAATCCCGGCATCACCAACCACAACGACGCGTTTTGTTCCCTCTCATTGCCAAGGAATGGGTAAAAGAAAAGTTGACTACCGTTCTCACAGAAAACACAACCACGGATGTTGCGCACACGCGAAAATCTCTTGAATTCTCCAATGGTCTGGGCGGATTCAGTGAGAACGGAAAAGAATACGTAACAGTGTTAACTGATGGCCAAATGACACCGGCACCCTGGATCAATGTCATCGCCAATCCGTCGTTTGGTTTCCAGGTATCAGCAGAGGGTTGCGGTTATACTTGGTCCATGAATAGCAAAGAGAATCAACTCACGCCGTGGTCGAATGACCCCGTTGTCGATAGGCCAGGCGAGGTGATATACATTCGGGACGAACAAAGCGGAATTGTCTGGGGTCCGACCGCCCTTCCGATCAGGGAGAAGGTCGGACGGTATGTTTCGCGACACGGTCAGGGTTACAGCCGGTTCGAATATACGGCTCACGGAATTTCACTCGATTTGCTCGAACTTGTCCCGCTCAAGGATTCCATCAAGATTGTACGGCTGAACGTCAGAAACAATTCACGAAGAACACGGCGTTTTTCTATCACGGCCTACAACGAGTGGGTGTTGGCTGCATTGAGGGAAAACTCTGCCCCGTTTATCTCTACGGAAATCGATCCGGTGACCGGCGCAATGTTCGCACGGAATCCCTGGAGGACGGAATTCCGCAATCGTGTCGCATTCGCTGATCTCGCTGGACGGCAAATGAGCTGGACCGGAGACCGAAAAGAATTCCTTGGACGCAATGGTACACTCGATCATCCTGCTGCTCTCGCAGAAGGAACGCCACTGTCGAAGCGAGTAGGCGCAGAACTTGATCCGTGTTGTGCTATGCAAACCCGAATCGAACTCAAACCCGACGAGCAGGCCGACGTCATTGTGCTTCTTGGCGAATCCGCGACGAAGGAAGAGGCGCAATCCCTGATCGTACGATATCGAACCACTGACCTCGATGCTGTCTTCCGTGAAGTAGCTGCATTTTGGAACGATACACTCGGGATCGTGCAAGGGAAGACGCCCGATCGTTCGATGGATATTCTGCTGAACCGTTGGCTTCAATATCAGACCTTGTCGTGTCGACTGTGGGCACGCTCGGCATTTTACCAGGCCAGCGGAGCATACGGATTTCGAGATCAATTACAGGATGGCATGGCACTTTCTGTATCAAAGCCGGAATTGACGAGGGAACATCTTCTTCGCGCTGCCGGTCGCCAGTTTGTCGAAGGAGACTTCCAACATTGGTGGCTTCCGATGTCTGGGCGTGGAGATCGTACGCGTATTTCCGATGATCGCGTTTGGTTGCCATTCACCGTTGCACAATATATTGAGGTGACCAAGGACATCGGGATTTTGGACGAAGTGATTCCTTTCCTCGAAGGCTCTATTCTTCACGCTGGCGAACGAGATTCATTCTTTCAGCCAATGGTCTCTGGCGACGAAGTCACACTGTTCGAGCATTGTGCCCTTGCCCTCGACAAGAGTCTTTCGAACGGCGTGCACGGATTGCCGTTGATCGGGACGGGGGATTGGAACGATGGGATGAATATGGTCGGTGAAGGAGGGAAGGGAGAGAGTGTGTGGCTTGGGTGGTTCCTGTGCACGACTCTCTCGAAATTCGCTTCATTGGCAAATGCTCGCGGAGAACAAGTTCGATCCGCAACATGGCTGCAACACGCAAACGCTCTGCAAGATTCTCTTGATCGGGATGGCTGGGATGGGACATGGTACCTCAGAGGTTTCTACGATGACGGTACGCCGCTCGGGTCGGCTTCGAGTGAGGAATGTCGGATTGATTCGATCGTGCAGTCGTGGTCTGTGATTTCGGGTTTTGCTAATAAGGATCGTGCAACCAAAGCAATGGAGCAAGTAGACAGGCAACTTGTACGGCGCGATGAGCAGTTGGTTCTCCTCTTTACACCTCCGTTCGATCGAACGCCTCGTGCCCCAGGGTATATCAAAGGATATCCTCCGGGCATCCGTGAGAATGGAGGACAGTATACCCACGGCGCCATCTGGTCATTGATTGCCTTCGCGATGTTGGGCGATGGAAACAAAGCGGCTGAGATATTTTCAATGTTAAATCCAATTAATCGGTCGAGCAATCCCGCCTCGACTGATCGCTATAAGGTGGAGCCGTATGTCGTTTGCGCGGATGTCTATTCCAAGCCCCCACACGTAGGTCGAGGTGGGTGGACGTGGTATACGGGCTCCGCCGGATGGATGTATCGTGCGGGAATCGAATGGATTCTCGGGTTTCGTGTCCAAGGCACGATGCTGCTCCTCAATCCGTGCGTGCCAACAACGTGGCCGCGTTATGAAATCGCGTATCGCCATCGTTCTTCACGCTACGACATTGTTGTCGAGAATCCGAGTGGAGTCTCTCGAGGAATAAATCACTGGACGCTTGATGGCGTTGATCAACCGCCGCCGAAGTCGGGTAATCCCATCAATGTGGATCTCGTGGATGACGGAGTCTCTCATCGCGTGCACGTGATACTTGATGATACGAAATAAACCGGGCAACCAAACCCGGCCTGTACAGCGGTCGTGAAGAGGAAGTTGTTTATCATGAATGAGACCCCAAATACATCCAAAGTCGACCCGTCAAACCCGAATCAATCTGGATCCAAGCCTCCCGACGTAGCCTCTGCATCGATCCCGGACACGCTCGCAAACCTCCGCGTCAAACCCGAATCCGGCCTTTCAAGCGGAGAAGTCGATGTGCGTCGCAGAGAACACGGTTTTAATGAAGTGGCCGAAAAGAAACAGCATCCGGTTTCCATATTTTTGAGAAAGTTCTGGGGTTTATCGGCATGGATGCTCGAAGCCATAATGATATTGTCCATCGTGCTCGGAAAGTATTCGGACCTTGCCGTTGTCAGTGCGCTCCTGGTTATCAACGCCGTTGTGAGTTTCATACAGGAACATCGAGCCGCAGGCGTCGTCGCGACATTGCGAAGACGATTGCAGGTGAGTGCTCGTGTATTGCGCGAAGGTGCATGGAAGATCGTAGCAGCCCGGGAGTTGGTTCCCGGCGACATTATTCGAGTGCGACCGGGCGACATCTTACCTGCTGATCTGAAGCTTCTGACTGGAACTGTAAGCGTCGACCAGTCGGCCCTTACGGGCGAGTCAAAGGATGCTGACAAATCCGAAGGCGATGTGCTATCGTCAGGTTCCGTCGTCCGTCGTGGTGAAGGCAATGCCGTGGTCTTATTGACCGGCGCAAAAACCTACTTCGGGCGCACAACGGACCTCGTTCAGAAAGCAATTCCAAAGTTCCATATCGATGAAGTGATGTCCAAAGTTGTTCGCTGGCTTTTCGGCGTCGTTGCCGTGCTCTTGGGAATGGTCGTTGTGATGTCCCTGGTTCGTGGGACGCCGCTCCTCGAGATGGTCCCTCTTATCCTTATTCTTCTGATGAGCGCGATACCGCTCTCACTTCCCGTGATGTTCACGGTCAGCATGGCCGTTGGATCAAAGGAACTTGCGAAAAGGGGTGTGTTGGTTACCCGCCTCAGCGCTGTGGAAGATGCAGCGACGATGGATGTCCTCTGCGTGGACAAGACAGGGACAATTACGATGAACCAATTGGCTGTTACCAGCGTGATTCCGTACGAGAAGGCGACAGAGATCGATGTGCTCACAGTTGGAGCACTCGCATCACAGGAATCCAATCAGGATCCGATTGACCTCGCATTCCTCCTTGCCGCCAAAGAGCGGCACATATTCGATGGGAGGCCGGCTGTGAAGCCGATCTCCTTCGCTCCGTTTGATGCAAAAAATCGGCGGACGGAGGCGGTTGTCGAGGAAAACGGGGGGAGACTTCGGGTTATGAAAGGTGCTGTGGAAACCGTTGCGCAATCTTGTGGACTTGCGCCACCTGCGATCGCATTGTTGGAAGCCCATGTGAACGAATCGGCCTTGAAGGGATTTCGTACGCTTGCGGTGGCCCGGGGTCCAGAAACAGGCGTACTCACATTTGTCGGTCTGGTGTCTCTCTTCGATCCCCCTCGTCCGGATGCCAAACAACTCATAGCCGAACTTCACGATCTCGGTGTTCCTGTTAAGATGCTGACCGGAGATGCGCTCGCCGTCGCAGGTGAAATCGCTCGCGGTGTCGGATTGCCCAACATCAAGCGTGTTGCGGACCTGAAAGCGGCGGGTGCTCAAGCGGGCAACGAAGTTGTTGATCTCTTGGCCGGGACTGATGGCTTCGCTGAAATATATCCGGAAGACAAATACATCGTTGTGCAGCACCTGCAGGCCGCCGGGCACGTCACCGGCATGACCGGAGACGGCGTCAATGACGCACCTGCGTTACGTCAGGCGGAAGTGGGGATCGCCGTCAGCACGGCGACAGACGTAGCGAAAGGTGCCGCAAGTGTTGTCCTGACTGAACCGGGACTGACAAATATCGTGGCGTTGATCGAGCAAGGGCGAACGATCTACCAACGTATCCTGACGTACATTGTAAACAAGATCAGTCGGACGATCTTGAAAACTGCGTTCGTGGCCATTGCATTCATGATCACAGGTAAATTCGTGATGTCGGCCTTTGCGATGCTTCTGCTGCTGTTCGTAACGGACGCAGCAAAGATTTCCCTCGCCACCGATAATGTTCGGCCATCCAAGAACCCGGAAACCTGGAAAATTGGGCGCCTCATCACAGTGTCCGTTGTGTTGGGAGTCGCCATGGTGGCAGAGGCACTTCTCTTGTTGTGGATATGCTGGTCACGGTTCGGATTGGCTGCAAGCGACAACGCTCTCTTTACCTTCAGTTTTCTGACCCTCCTCTACTTTGCTGCATTCTCCATTGTATCGGCGCGGGAACGCCGTTGGTTTTGGGCCACGATGCCAAGCAAGGCGGTCGCTATCGCAGTAGTAGCGGAAGTGCTCGTTGGCACCATCATGACGCGCATTGGTTTTTCAGAACTTCTGCCTCTTCCGTGGTCCCAATCAATTGTCGCGTTTGGTTTTGCAGCTATTTGTTGCCTCGTGGTAAACGATGCTTTGAAAGTCGCAATGATCAAATGGCACGGTATTGACCGCGTGGTCAAGAAACCGAGTAGAGCACAGCCAATTTGAGTGGAAGTCCCTGGCATCAGGATTAACTACTCTTTCATCCTTTCGAGCTATTCCTTTTCGAAGAAGTCGTCGGTATTCTAGTTATGCAGAGTAATCAGTGAGCGGATGAAACAGCGAACGAAATCCAGTTGCGTTCATATATTCGACACAACAGTGAAGAATCTCAGGCATATGGATATCAGCCGGAATACAGATTCATGACACTAAGGATCTCAGCATAAAGGATCTCCTTGCATGAGCAGTGAATGTGCCAATGTGATAATTCAATAGAAATTTTATCGTGTTGTGGTGCAGAGTCTTAATGGTCTTTCGATGAAAGGGTTAGAAGATTATGAAAAACAAAGGGAACCTAGCCAATGCGTCTGTCCATCAGCCGGAGAAACAAGCGAAAAAAGAACAGCCCGGATATCCACTGTATCCTGCTAACGAAGACATTTTTAGTAAATACAAAGAAGAGAAGAATATAGACCCTGAGGATCCTTCCAAAGCTAAAGAACCAACGGATAATCGTGCCGTTGGAATGAATAATGAAAAAGTGTTCAGTGAGGACGTATCCGGAAACGATTTAGATGTTCCCGGTTCGGAGTTGGATGATGAACACGAACGTATCGGAAGTGAAGACGAAGAGAACAACTATTACAGTTTGGGGGGAGATGACCACAACGATTTGGACGAAGACAAAGGAGACTAATTGTGCTTGAGGAATGCGGATTTCGCTGAATCGGCATAATAGAAAATAAGGAGGCAACGTGTCCAAACTAGACAACGAACAGAATAACAGGAGCACTGGACAAGTACCAACTGTTTCGCCAGACGAAATTCGGGCCCAAGGTCTAAGAGCTCAGGATGTTGTTTTCCTGGGCTGGCAAAAAACGGTGTCGGAAGAGGATTACCCACTCTACAATATCATTAACCCTAGTCATCCGTCGTACCGATCGACTGTGACCGAACAGACCCTCCAAGCATTGCATTTGAGAATTCCACGAACCCCGTCTCCTTATCCAAACGTGCCACCAACCCCGTGGCACGCCGTGGGCACTGAACTGCTGAGTCCGGCAACCGCAAGAGAAGCAATTGATGCCTCGGGATTGAACTTCACCGTGGCTAAGAGGCCGCTGAAGGAGGTATTGGATCTGCGCTATCCCACCGGTGCAACAAATAGTTGGGCGACTGTGCGAACGGATACCGGAGAAGTGCTGGGAATCGTCGGAGATGATTACGAACCAATTCAGAACAGTGATGCATTTGCATTCTTCGACAATCTGGTTGGCACGGACGAGGCAATGTACGAAACAGCGGGTATGCTTGGGCGTGGCGAGCGCATCTGGATCCTGGCAAAACTTCCCCGGTACATCAACGTGCTTAGAAAAGATTTTGTCAACAAATACCTTTTGCTCTCAAACAGTCATGACGGCACATCACAAGTGCGTGTAAAGCTCACACCCATACGCGTGGTATGCAACAACACGCTGACTGCTGCGTTGCAGGGCTCGGGAGAAATCAACATCGCTCATACGCGAAATGCAACCGAGGATATGAAGCAGGCACTTTCATTGCTTGGGCTTTCCAACATGTTGTTCGATCAGTTAAAAGCTATTTTCAATCGAATGACTCTCATCAAGATTACCGACAAGCAATTGCTGGACTATGTGAGAGCACTTGTCCCGGATAACGGCGAGGAAAAAGAAGATGTCAAGAGCGAGGAAATCCGCAAGACCTTTCTTGAATTGTACGAGTCTGGACAAGGCGCCGATCTCTCGCGTGGATCATTGTGGGGGGCATTCAATTGTGTTACCGAGTACGTAGACCATAAGATGGAGGGTGCTTCGGACAGCCGGCTGGAATCAGTTTGGTTTGGCCGCGGGGAGAAGATGAAGTTGAAAGCGTTCCAATTGGCCGAACGAATGATGTGAGGCACAATCCGCAGTTCGTGCTCGGTCTGCGAATGCCGCCGTGCTATCCAGGTCCAAGCAATTCCTATCCCATGAGGTGGGGCAATTCAGAATGTTCTTGTTTTGGCAGAAATGGACACAATTGGACATTGTCTTGAAGTGGTGCTTCGGGAACGGGGATACCGTGTAACAATCGCAGAGTCCTTTGAGATGTTCCCTGATGACGTTTTTGACAGAACACGAACGAAATATGACCTGGTAATTGCGACGAACACGAGTCTTTCTCCAGCCACCCTCGCGACAATCATTCCTGACATCAAGGCGTGTCATCGGCACGCTCGCATCATCGTGCTTTCCGGGTACTATCCCGATGATTTTGTCGCGGACCTTACAAAAAAAGGTATAGATGGTTTTCTCCGACTCCCGTTCGATCAAACTACATTACTCAATGAAGTTGCGATGCAATTGTCCGAACCAATACCCTAACAGCGTGTCAATTCGCTCTAAAAGTAGTTAACTACTCTTTCATCCTTTTGGCTGATTCCAATCGATCAAGCTGATTTGTAACGTCATAATACAGGAATGTCAGGCTGCAGTCATCCTCACGGCGATCCGTGTAACAGTCAAGAAACGCCTTCGTACAAAACAGGAGTGTCGAATATGAAATTACGCCCCAGTTTGCAGGCGAGAATCAGTACGTAGCGGCAATACCAATGAATTACAAGGACTACTATAAAGATCTGGGTATAGCGAAGAACGCTTCGCCTGCAGAAATCAAAAAAGCATACCGGTCGCTCGCCAACAAGTATCACCCCGACAAGACCAAGGGAGACAAAACAGCAGAGGAAAAATTTAAGGAGATCAACGAGGCCAATGAAGTGCTCAGCGATCCTGCGAAACGAAAGAAATACGATCAATTTGGTGCTGATTGGAAACATTACGAGGAAGCTGGAGCGCAACCGGGAGGATTTGATTGGTCGAAGTACGCAGACGACCGAAGTGGACAAAAACAATGGACGAACACCAATGAATCCGACCCCGGTTTTGGCAATGCAGGAGTCGAAGATCTCTTTGAAATGTTGTTTGGACAGCGGAGCGGACAACGACGGGGTTCGAGAGGAGTTGCTGTAAAGGGGGAAGATCTTGAAACAGAAACCATCCTTTCGCTTGAAGAAGCATATCACGGCACGACACGTCTCATACGACTCAATGAACAGACCATCAAAGTGACTATCAAACCTGGAGTCGTTGATAGTCAAAAGCTGAGAATTCCAGCCAAAGGAGGGAATGGATCGAGTGGCGGCACAAATGGAGATTTGTATCTCACCATTAAGATTGCAGCGCATCCGGAATTTCGCCGGAAGGGTAACGATCTCTACCGGGACCTTCCCGTCGATCTCTATATTGCCTTGCTCGGCGGCAAATCTACAGTCAAAACGTTGAACGGGAGAGTTGCCGTTAATATTCCTCAAGGGACAAAAAACGGCACGGAGCTCAGGCTTCAGGGACTTGGAATGCCTGTATACGGAAAGAAGAGAGATTTTGGAAATCTGCTCGTGAAAGTCGACATCGTTCTGCCTGAAAAGCTTACTGAAGAAGAAACGGAGATGTTTACGAAATTGGCAGCACTCAGAAAGTAGCTATTCAACAAGACCACTACTCACACCCTAATTGAGGACACCATGAAACCAAATATAGAAATTGCAGAGACCCACTTAAAGGACGTTGCACTTCTTCTCAATACGTTGTTGGCAGACGAATATGTGCTCTATACGAAGACACGCAACGCTCATTGGAATATTCAGGGTCAAAACTTCATTGAACTGCACAAGTTCTTTGAGAGTCAGTACGATACCCTCGACATCATTATCGATGATGTCGCCGAACGGGTACGATCGCTTGGACACTTTGCACTTGGGTCCCTGAAGGACTTCGCTACGGTGACCAGGTTGAGCGAGCATAATCAGGATTTTACAGATCAGAAACACATCATCCAGACTTTGCTTCAAGATCATGAATCAGTGATCAGATCGCTGCGCAACGACATTTCTGCCACCGATAAAGAACACAAAGATTTCGGCACAGTGGATTTCATGACCGGCTTGATGGAACAACACGAGAAAATGTCGTGGATGCTCAGAGCGCATATATCATAACGTGCTCCCCATACTGACTCTTTTCACTTCAATGCCGATGCCGAACGAAATAGATTGGCGAAGACGTCATGAAGACTGATCCGCAGGCTGGAAAGCCGGCCGAACAATGGATGCTGGTCGATGTACCTAAACTGATAACGTCATATTTCTGCAATGTGCCTGATCCGTCGGTGCCGGAACAACGCGTCTCCTTCGGTACGTCCGGGCATCGTGGCTCGTCACTCACAGAGAGTTTCAATGAAAATCATATTCTCGCTATTACTCAGGCAATTTGCCTATATCGAAAACAGCATGGAATTGACGGCCCTCTGTTTCTGGGAATCGACACCCATGCGCTGTCGATTCCGGCCTACACAACCGCCCTGGAGGTTCTGGCGGCAAATGACGTTGAAGTCATGATCGCTGAAGGAGACGAGTATACGCCGACCCCGGTGATCTCTCACGCTATACTGACCTACAACAGCGCTCGTAAAACCGGGTTCGCGGACGGTATTGTTATCACGCCATCGCATAATCCACCGCAAGATGGCGGTTTCAAATACAATCCTCCAAATGGCGGACCCGCAGAATCTGTTATTACCAATTGGATTGAGGCAAAGGCAAACGAGTTTCTCGAGAATGGTTTTCTGGATTTGAAGAGGGTTCCGATTGAGAAAGCCCTTCGCGCATCTTCGACGCATCGGCACAACTTTCTCAATCCGTACATTACCGACCTTGCAAGTGTGTTGGATATGGAATCTGTTCGGACTGCAAAAATTACTCTTGGAGTTGATCCACTTGGTGGCGCGGGAGTCCACTACTGGGGACCGATCGCTGAACGGTATGGATTGAACCTCACCGTTGTGAACGAAGCCGTCGATCCGACATTCCGCTTTATGAGTGTGGATTGGGATGGTAAGATCCGCATGGATCCGTCTTCCTTGTATGCAATGCAGAGTTTAATTGGCATGAAAGATCGCTTTGACATCGCATTCGCCTGTGATACCGATCATGACCGGCACGGAATCGTCACCCGGAGTGCAGGATTGTTACAACCTAACCATTTCCTTTCTGTTGCCATATTGTATCTCTGCCAAAACCGGCCGAAGTGGCCCAAGAACGCGGCGATCGGCAAAACGATAGTGAGCAGTCAGATGATTGATCGGGTCGCAGCGAAGCTGGGACGAAGACTCTATGAGGTACCAGTTGGATTCAAATGGTTCGTGGATGGTCTTCTCAAAAGCTCACTCATCTTTGGGGGCGAAGAAAGCGCAGGTGCGTCATTCGTTCGCAAGGATGGAAGCGTTTGGACAACGGATAAGGATGGAATAACTATGGCTTTGCTCTCGGCTGAAATTACAGCCCGGATGGGGCGCGACCCGGGCGAAATCTACGGTGAACTGACCGGCGAATTCGGCGAGGCTGTCTACGAGCGTGCCGATGCACCTGCTACTCCGGATCAGAAGAAGCTGTTGGCAAAACTCTCGCCGCAGCAGGTCACGAGTACTGAACTCGCGGGGGAAAAAATCCAGAATGTCCTTACGCAAGCTCCCGGAAACGGCGCGCCTATCGGCGGATTGAAAGTGGTTGCGGAGAGCGGATGGTTCGCCGCACGACCTTCCGGCACCGAAAATATTTACAAGATTTATGCTGAGAGTTTCCGTGGGGCAGATCATCTTCATCGCATTCAGGAGCAAGCACAAACAATTGTCAGTGCTGCCCTCGCAGGAGGGAAATAGCCGGCAATGGATAATCGAAAGACAACAACGGAGAAGAAGATCTCTCTCGATACCAACATATCACCGGGCTCCGCAAGAACCGATGCTATTGATTGGTTCCTTACGTTGGCAGAACAGGCGTCACTTTCTCCTGGAATAGATCCACGTACCGGCTTGGTGTGTCAATCGATGAGAGACTACATCGATAGTATCTAAATCAATCAA
>CAZOIM010000040.1:0-2280 GCA_964579855.1 uncultured Ignavibacteriaceae bacterium
GCAGTCAATTTATTCACCTGGCCTCCGAAAATTGGAACCAGATAGATATTGCTGTTGGACTTATTTTGAACAGTATCCTGGTACGTCACAACAAAGGCTACCAAATCGCTTTGAGGCGAAATGCGAGGATCCGAAACCCTGCCAAAGCTAATAAGATCGGCGAAGTTGATAGGCCTCTTGACTTGGGAGGAAGACGACAGCGCGATCGAGACAAGGAGAACGACGGTCGTCAGAAGTCTCTTCATATTGATGCTCCAGGATTCTCTTAAGGGTTTGATGGACCAGCTTCCAAACATGATCTGCTTCATTTTTGACGTGATTAAAATATAGGTTAAAAACGAGGAAGCCGCAATGTATCACATCGACATTGCGGCGACTTTGGCGAATATGAGAAAGCATGATACTTGTCGAACGTTACCTATGTAGCTTTCTGCTCGACGGGCTGTTCCTCATAAATCTCCGTCTGGATTATTTTTCTGAATCGTTCGGGCATTTCAGCAAAGGCATGGTCCCAACAGAGATTATGGGTAATAAACCAATTGGAGAGTGTGTTCCCATCATCGCTTTGCCAACGATCCCAATTGCCGTCGGAGGGTCGTTCTATCTTCCAAAAGAATTTCTTGCCGCATTTGGAACAAGTTCTGTCTTTGATGAGTGCCATGGTAGGAAGCAGTAAATTGTGAATGGTGGTAGTTGAATGGTTCGTCAATGCCCAAAAAAGAATTCCAACGGACGCCAAATTCTTGACGCCCAAGCTCGTTCATTATGTTCGGCGGACGCATCGTAAAGAACTTCAAAGTCTTTTCCTTCAATGTATTCTTGCGCGCGGAGCAGGTACACCATCTTGTCCATACCAGGCTTGAGTGAAGCCTCACCGGCAACTCCCCCACAATCCATGTAGAATCGAATATTCTTGCGGGGCCCCGAATACTCCTCCACTTCCCTAAGAATCTTCCCATCGTTGTAGGAGAAAACGCTCGATAAACAGCCTGCTTTTGAGAACACCTCAGGATGCCACCACGCAAAGAGAAACGAAACGAGACCGCCTAAGGAAGAACCCATGATGGCGGTGTTGGATCTGTCGGGTAGGGTCCGATACGAGGAGTCAATCCTCGGCTTTACGACGTTGACGACGAAATCGGCATAGACTTTGCCCAAATCTGAATCTGAGTACTCTGTCATACGGTCCGGAGAATTGTAGATTCCCACCACGATAAGCTCTTGAATCTTACCCGCCCCGATAAGACTATCGGCTACCTCATCGACACGCCAATCATACCCGCCAAATGAAGTGACCGGATCAATAATATTCTGTCCGTCGTGCATGTACAAGACCGGATACCGACGGCTAGGATCCTTCTGGTAGGAAGGCGGAAGCCAAACGATTATATCGCGTGCGTAACGAAGACCTTTCCCCTTTAATTCTCTAATGTACCGGACCGTACCAGTGATTCTTCCCGAGGCTCTAGCCATTGCATCGCTCCACATCATCGGGCGGACGACAACATCCGTGTCTCCACGAACGACGAGTCGGTTATTACCCGGAATTGTCCCGGTCTGATAGACAGCCTGAACATTCCATCCACCGCGAGTGATTTTATATTCAAGCTCTGCGCCTCGATCAAAATTGAACGTGCCGTCACAAACAGAATCGTTCATTCTGTGTAACTCGACTTTTCCAGGATCCCAATTTCCAAGCAAAGAATCATTACCTGCGATAAATACTTTCGCATTCGCAGGAGTTGTGTGAGGTGTGACAACCTTGAACGAGACTTGTACGTGTTGTGCTACAACGGGAATGGATGTGAGACTGACAATGAATGCGGCGACCATCCACCGTCGGATTCGGACAGAGCCCGATGCGAACCTCACATTGCGATTCATCTCATTAATTCGGGATTCCATACTCATCAAATCCTAGACCCATCCCCGCAACTTGCAGGCCTGAGCGACTCTAGCGACACCTACGACCATAGCTGCCAACCTCGGATGCACTTTTTTCTCTTTGATGGCTTCCTGCACCGCATGATAGGCCTTCGTCATCTTTTTGTCAAGACGTTCGTGGACAACGTTTTCGTCCCAGAAGTACGAATAACTGTCCTGAACCATTTCGAAGTACGATACCGTAACTCCGCCGGCGCTCGCGAGAATATCTGGAATTACGTGAATGCCGTTCCTGTAAAGAATGATATCCGCTTCCGGTGTCGTCGGCCCGTTCGCGAGCTCGCAGACAATCCTGGCTTTAATCTTCGAAACATTTTGCTCATTGATGGAGTTCTC
>CAZOIM010000040.1:2380-22044 GCA_964579855.1 uncultured Ignavibacteriaceae bacterium
CCTCCGCGCGCTGTCGCATCTCTTCTTCCTTCTGTTCCGCCTATTTGCATTGGTTTGTCAGTCATCACGCCGGGATGATGTCGTCCCCGGATGGTTTCATACTCATCCATCATCCACGCCATGGTTTGTGGATTGGTATACACATCCGGAGCAGGTACGTCCTTGTCGAGACCAATATGTTCAAAAACAGCCCTCACGTAGGCGCGCGCAAGATTTTCAAGCTCTCTCTCGGACATTTTGTGTGGATCGCACACAACCCCTCCTTTGCCTCCTCCGAGAGGCAGATCAACGACCGCAGTTTTCCAGGTCATCCAGCCGGCCAAGGCCCTTATCGTATCAACTGTTTCCGCCGGATGGAACCGTATTCCGCCTTTGGCGGGTCCACGCGCAAAATTGTGTTGAATGCGGTAACCGTGAAAAACCTTTACTTCCCCATTGTCCATACGAACAGGCATTGTGAATTTGTATTCCCGCTGGGGCCACAACAGCAACTCTGTCGTTGCTCTATCAAGATTGATAATCTTCGCGGCCTCAGAAACCTGTTTTTGTTCAACTTGAAATGAATTGTACGATTCCATAGGTTTTATTCCTTTGGTGGCAATTCCGAATGCCCCTTTTTGTTTGGTTCATCTCCATAGACATCCAGAACAATCCTGTACCAGCAATTTTTGCACATTAGCGCCCTGTCTATGCCGAGGAGTACTTGTTGCCAAGGGCTCAGTTTCTCGCCGCAATGCGGACAGGCGTCGAGCACTTTCGAGTCTTTTGGATCGTTGACGTTACTCAAGGCTATTCTCCGGTTTCAAAATGACACCTTTGTTTTGATGTCCGTTGATTTTGATAAGGAGTGGTTTTGGGAATCGAATCAATCGGGTCAACTTCATCGTCTCGATCGCCTTTTGTTTCAGCAGCCAATCCCAATCGAGGAATCCCTGGTGATTGTGTGGATTGACGGTAAAGTATCCTATCATAAACGCGGTAATATTTTGAAAGAAATGCGAACCTTGCGAGGGCGTAACTGACATTTCCTTGAATCCAGTTTCGACAATCGCCCGGGCTCCCGCAATATTCTCCCACGTAACCGGAATGCCAAGCCAGGGATCCAATGTCCCCCAACGTCCCACGCCGATGAGGAGGTAGGGTCGATGTTCGGCAACAAGTTTGCTGTTCATCATTCCGACTTCCTTTGCCACTTCTCGACTTTGGGAGCGGTCAAAATGTTCGTAGTCTACGATTACCACATCACAGATATCTTCGATGATACCATTCCCCAGCACCTGATTACTTTGGCAAATCAACTGTGAGGGCTTGAATTCTTCTATAGTAAGTTCCTCGGGTTCCCTGTGCACGACAAGCGGCCTCATCTGCAGCAGGGCAAACTCCTTCGGATTCCCCTTGCGAACAGACATCGTCGCGGCAAATTCAATCTCGACAGGAGTTCCCATGCCCCACGTTCCCATATCCAACAGTAACTCGAGGATTTGCGGCAATTGAAACATACGATGCCGCAGAATAGGACCAAACGTCACCACACGCGACCCATTCCTGCCGAGCCCGTCCGTGATCGAGTCATCTTCCGGTGAATAGGTCGAGCCTACGTATTGAAGCGTGCCATC
This sequence comes from uncultured Ignavibacteriaceae bacterium, assembly GCA_964579855.1. Taxonomy (GTDB): domain Bacteria; phylum Bacteroidota; class Ignavibacteria; order UBA10030; family UBA10030; genus JADGQA01. The sequence goes on from CAZOIM010000040.1 coordinate 3,997, forward strand.
GGATTCCGCGACGGCAAGATCGAACGGTTTGACCAATAGGTCGTGAGTCTCTATTTCAAAATCCACGCGCCCGTCCAATTGTAGCGCAAAGAAACTGCGTTGAGAACTATTCAGCGTCTCGTCAATGGAATAGAATTGAATGAGATCCGTGGGGTACTTTGGACAGAATCGGACACTGTTGCCGCCGTCGACGACAGTTTTCCCCAATCCCAGCGCCGTGGATACAATGCCATCAGAGGACTTTTGCGGTGGAAGGGGATAGAAGTTGTACGATCGCGCGACACCCGCAATATCCGGATAGAATCTGTTCTCGTGCGTGGCTCCTGCCAGTTTTTGAATAATGACCGCCATCTTCTCTTCTTCAAGACGGTAGGAGGTAACCCTGATATAGTCCTTGGCACTCTTATAGAACGTTGAAGCAAAGACCCGTTTGATGCTATTGAGCAGATCATTCAGACGAATGAGGGCGTTCGAATGATTGTTGGGAATCATATACGTTTCGTACACGCCGGCAAACGGATGGTATTGGGAGTCTTCCAACAGGCTGGACGATCGGACGGCGAGTGGCGTGCGGACGATATCGAGGAACGCTGCGAGTTCACCAAGCACGGATTCCGGGAATTTGCTTGCCTCGATAAATCGTCTTGTAATTTCCTTGTCATCATCACAGTCCATCGCAAACTGGCGCAGGCTGTTTTCGTCGATGAACTGATCGAAGACGTCCGTCCCAACAACAACGGCGGCGGGAACATAGATTTGCACGCCTTCGAACCGATGGCGTACTTTGTAATCGTTGATGAGTGTGTTGACAAAGCCGAGTCCGCGGGCTTTACCGCCGAGTGATCCACCGCCAATCCTTGCAAAGCTGCTGTCTGTGTCGAACGTTTCTTTCACAAAATCCGCGATGATGCCGCGCTGGCGGATATTCCGATAGTGATGCAGCGAATCGATGAGGTCCCGCCTGAGGGCATCGACCGTCGGATAGTCGGATACACGGCGTGGTCTCAATTGATGGGCAAGCCAGAATTCGGTCCGCGCTTTAAGCCAATTGGAAAAATGATTCCGCTCTCCGTGATACTTGATACTTTCATCGGGGACAACCCGGAGCTGTTCTTCGAGGCTCTTGAGGTCAGTAGCGCGTCCGACTTCCACTCCCGCCGGAGTGCGAAATACGAAATCGCCAAAGCTGAAATACTGGATCATGAATTGCCGCAGCTCATTCAGCAGCAAGGAAGAATCTTTCAAAACAAACGAGGCACCGGTGGCGTGAGCCTTCGTTGCGTTTTCGGGAACGTTCGAGAACAGGAGAATGGGGAGATCTGGCTGGAGTTTTTTCACGCGCGTGGCGAATTCGATTCCTGCTTCAGGATCCTGCACCCCCTTGTGTGGAAAATCGATATCCGAGATGATCCCCAGAACAAATTCGCTGTATCGTTCATAGTAGTCCCATGCTTCTTCGAACTTGGAACAAAGAAGGATCTTAGGACGCGCCCGCATTCGCAGAAACTTGTGCGTCAAATTGATACCCTCAGATATCAACTGCTGCGACTGTTTGAGAATCTCTGTATAGATACTAGGAAGGATTGACGAGTAGTATTTGACGCTGTCTTCGATCACGATGATCGTCTGAACGCCCACCATCCGTGTATCGTGTTCGACATTGATCTTATCCTCGAAGGATTTGATAATTGCTATAATAATCCGAAAGTCTCCCTGCCAAATGAATACTTTCTCAAACACAGATGTGTCGTGGTTCAGCAAGAGGTACTTCAATTCCCTGTTATCGTGCGTAAGAAGAACAATGGGAATATTGATGCCGGCCGCTTTGACCATCCGGGCGAAGTCAATAGCGTGCATATCGTCGATATGGAGCGTGGTGATAATCAAATCGAAGCGGCGCTCTTCTTTTGCAAGAGCAATGGCCTCGTATCCGCTGGACACGCGCGTGAGCTCCGGAGAGTGGCTTAGATTGAATCCCTGATACTCATTACGGATCAGCTCGTAGAGCCTTCCGTCTTCTTCGAAGAGGTAGAGGTCATACAGACTTGAAACGAGAAGGACGTCCCTTATGCGGAGTCGCATCAGATTCTGGAAACCCTGGAATCGGTTTCCATACCCGTGCTCAACCCAAAGTGTATCAGATGTGGTTCTTATTTCGTCGAATGAGCTTTTCATGTGCCCACGGTATGGAAGGGTTCAATCGTAGGACGGAGAGACGGGAGCAACCCATCCCTCCGTCGATGCAGATTACGTCGCCGATTCAGAATCGATCACACAACACCCTGGTCCATCATCGCATCGGCAACTTTGAGGAAGCCGGCGATGTTGGCGCCGGTGACGTAGTTTCCGGGCGTTCCAAACCGTTCTGCCATTTGGACGCAGCTCGTGTGAATACTGTGCATGATCATCCGTAATCGGTTATCAACCTCTTCTCTTGTCCAATTCAGGCGCATACTGTTTTGCGTCATCTCCAGACCGGAGGTAGCGACACCTCCCGCGTTGGCGGCTTTTCCTGGACCATACAAAATCTTGGCATCCAGGAATACCTTGACACCGTCCAGCGTCGTCGGCATATTGGCACCTTCGCTCACGACGTTGACACCATTCTTGACGAGATTCTGTGCATCTTTGCCGTTTATCTCGTTCTGGGTGGCACTGGGGAACGCACAGTCTGCTTTGTGACTCCAGAGTGGATTGTAGTCAATTTTCGAATCGACCGGAGTGTACACCGATCCCTTGAACTTGTCGGTATATTCCTGAATTCTGCCTCGACGCACATTCTTCAGTTCCATGATGAATGCGAGTTTCTGTTTGTCGATTCCTTTCTCGTCGTAGATGTAACCGTTCGAATCCGACAGTGTGACTACTTTACCACCGAGTTCGTTGATCTTCTCGACAGTATATTGAGCGACATTGCCGCTGCCCGATACGAGGCACACTTTACCCTGCAAATTCTTGCCCTTAGTACTCAGCATTTCGGAAGCAAAATAGACGCTGCCGTACCCCGTCGCCTCTGGTCGAATAAGAGACCCGCCCCAATTGAGACCTTTACCCGTGAGGACACCTGTGAACTCATTCCTCAGTTTTTTGTACTGACCGAACAAGTATCCAATTTCTCTTCCTCCGACGCCGATGTCGCCCGCCGGTACGTCCGTATCCGGACCGATATGCCTGAAGAGTTCGCTCATGAAAGCCTGGCAGAAGCGCATGATTTTCAGATCGCTCTTTCCCTTCGGATCGAAATCAGATCCACCTTTGCCTCCGCCCATTGGGAGAGTCGTCAGGCTGTTTTTGAAGACCTGCTCAAAGGCAAGGAACTTCAAAATGCCCAGCGTTACAGAAGGATGGAATCGCAATCCGCCTTTATAGGGGCCGATGGCACTATTCATTTCAATCCTGTAACCCCGGTTGATTTGTACTTCTCCCTGATCGTCCACCCACGGAACGCGAAACGTAATGACGCGCTCCGGCTCTATAATTCGTTCAAGAATTTTTGCAGTCCTGTATTCAGGATGACGTTCAAACACGATTGCCAACGACTCCGCTACTTCCTGTACAGCCTGATGGAATTCGGGTTGTGCCGGATTCTTCGCCTTCACCTCCGCAATGAGATCTTTGACATAGTCAGACATAGGATCCTCCAGATGGTTGATTGGTTTAGGGCGTTGTCCTAATATTCAAGTTTTGTAAATGTTTGATACTAGGATAAATGTATGTGGCGATGCAGGGTTAAGATTGCTTCAGTGCCCGCCGTGATTTGAAGCATAATTGTCGTGAATCAAGGATTTGTTGGCTTGATGATGATTCCCTTGTTTTTATGACCATTGATCCGAACATTGATCGGGTTGTCAAAACGAAGATGGCGAACATAGTTGGCCTCTTCAACTGCCTTTTGCTCAGCCAGCCATTCCCAGTTGATGAATCCAAGTTTGTCGATTGAGTTCACCGTGAAATATCCGATTCTGAACGAAGTAATATTTTGAAAGAAATGAGAACCTTGAGAAGGTGTCACATTGAAATCTCTGAAACCGGATTCAACAATGACGCCAGCGCCCGAAATCTGATCCCACGTCACAGGGATTCCCAGCCAAGGATCGAGACTCCCCCACCGACCGACACCGATCAAGACGTATGGCCTTTTCTGAGCAACCAGCTTTGTGTTAAATGCGCTAAGTTCGGCGGCGACATCGACGCTTTTCGCTCTGTCAAATTTGTCAATGTCGACCATAACAAGATCGTAGATGTCTTTGATAGAGCCATTGCCCAGCACTTGGCGGCTTTCGCAGATAAGATTCTCTTTCGCTACGCTATCGACATCGAGCTCCTCCGCTTCGAGGTTAAGAACAAGGGGCCGAATCTGCAGCATCGCAAATTCTTTCGGTCGTCCCTGTGGGACATTCATATTGACGGCAAACTCGATTTCAACGTGCGTTCCCATTCCCCACGTACCCATCTCTAGAATTAGTTGGAGTATATCCGCGAGCGGAAATATATTGTGCTTCAGCACGGGGGCAAATGTCACCACTCGTTTGCCGCTTCTCGATACTCCGTCATAAACTGAATCATTCTCCGAAGAATACGTAGACCCGACAAAGTACAGAGTCTCATCCTCCTCCGCTTTGCTCAGGTCATATTTCTGAACAAAGGCCTCCGGAGTCTGATGTTGGTCGTGATCCAGTTTTGCGTTGAGGTCGAGCGCAAGGAAATCCTGCTGTGCATTTCGGATTGTCTCCAGCGTTGAAAAGAACTGGAGCAAATGCCGGGGATACCTGGGACAAAAACGCACGGAATTTCCACCTTCAACCACAATTTTCCCCAGACCGAGTGCCACATGAACAATTCCGTCTGTTGAATCCTGCGGCGGCACGGGATAGAAATTGTAGGATTTTGCGACTCCGGCAAACGCTGGATAAAACCTATCGTTGTGCCGGGCTCCGACCAACCTTTGAATGATGACCGCCATCTTCTCCTCTTGAAGCCTGTAGGCGGTGGCTTTCATGTAATCTTTGGCTCTGGTCGAAAATGTCGACGCATAGACCAGTTTGATACTGAGAAGGAGCTCGCGCAGCCGGACTGCTGGGTCAGGGTTATTATTGGGAATCATGAATGTTTGGTACACACCCGCAAATGGCTGGTACTGTGAATCTTCCAGAAGACTCGACGAACGCACCGCCAGCGGTTCTTTGTTGATCGCGAGGAATTCAGAAAGCTTGTACACGACGTCTTCGGGAAAATATGCAGCCTCGATAAATCTCTTATCGAGCTCGGCATCATCCGTTGCGCTCAGGGCGAACAACTCCAGGTTATTTCGTTCAAGAAATCGATCGAACACATCAGTAGCAATGACGACGGCGGAAGGCACTGACACTTCCACATTTTCAAATTTATCGTCGACGTGGTAGTTGGTGATGAGCGTGTTCATAAAGCCCAAACCCCGCGCTTTGCCTCCCAACGATCCCAGACCGATACGCGCAAAGCTGTTCTTGGGGTCGAAGGTTTCTTTCGAAAATTCCGTAATCACTCCCCGTTGCTGAACTTCGCGATAAAACCTGAGAGAACTGATGAGCTCAGCTCTGAGAGCAGCCACAGTGCTGAAATCCGAAATCTTACGTGGTCGCAGTCTGTGCGCCAGTCCAAACTCCGTTCGTGCTTTGAGCCAGTTTGAATAATGATTTCGCTCGGCGTGGTAAAGGATGCTCTCGTCTGGTACAATATGCAGTTGTTCCTCAAGACTCTTAAGGTTGAATGCGCGCCCTACTTCGCGACCATTCCTCGTGCGGAAGATGAAATCTCCAAACCCGAAGTTGTTGAGCATGAAATCGCGCAAATCGTGGAGTAACGTTGGTGACCCTTTGAGAAGGAATCCTGCATCGATCGTACGGGCTTTTTCAGCGAATTCCTGGTTGCTGGATTGAAGCAATATTGGGATATCCGGATGCTCCGCACGCACGGTCTCCGCAAATCGAATTCCGGCTTCCCGGTCTCTTACTCCGTTGCGCTTGAAATTAATGTCCGATATGATTCCCAGGACAAACTCCTGGTACGTTTCATAATAGTACAACGCTTCCTCATATGTTGTACAAAGAAGAATTTTTGGCCTCGCTCTCATCCTGAGGAACTTGTGCGTGAGGTTGACACCTTCGGAAAGAAGCCGTTTGGATTGATTGAGGATCTCCGTGTATACTATCGGTAGGTACGTCGAGTAGAATGCAACATTGTCTTCAACGAGAATGATGGACTGCACGCCTACGGCCTTCGTGTCATTCTCGACATTCATCCGGTCTTCGACATATTTGATGATACCAAGGAGAAGATGGTAATCGCCCTGCCAGATAAAGATCCTTTCAAACACCGAGGTATCATAGTTCGTCACGAGCTCCTTGCGTTCACGATTATCGTATGCAAGGAGGATAATCGGAACCTTGATGCCAGCTTCACGCACCATCTTGGCAAACTTGATGACGTGCATGTCTTCAATATGGAGCGTTGCAATGATCAGATCGAACTGTTGCTCGTTGAGCGCGAGATTAATAGCTTCCGCACCATTTGTAACGTGGGTAATATCGGGGGTTTGACTTAAGTTGAGGGCTTGAAAATCCTGACGTATCAGTTCGTACAGTCTTCCGTCTTCTTCGAAGAGATATTCGTCATAAAGACTCGAGACGAGGAGAATGTCCCGGATCTTGTACCGCATCAATTTTTGGAAAGATTTGACGCGGGCGCCGTAAATGTCTTCGATCTGTACTTGATCGATTCTGCTCATCACCAATCCCCTTCGTTCACGTTTCTTTCAGGCTACCGGACGGATGTCATACACTCGCAAAATCTGCAAATAGAAATAGAAAGGCGTACTCGACTCAAGGGCAAACATCAAAACTTGAAGTTATGATCCTACCTAAAGTGAATACGCCTGATTTCACCGCGCACGTTAGAAATGGTAAACTTTGAGTACGTACGAGGGGGTGTGGAATCCCCCGCAGTACCGGGTGTTCTGATGCTACATCATCACACCAATCCTTGATCCATCATCGCGTCTGCAACTTTCAAGAACCCTGCGATGTTCGCACCACTCAGGTAATTTCCTGGCGTCCCATATTTCGCAGCCGTGTCAAGGCACGTTTGATGGATGTTCTTCATGATCTGGTGTAACCGCTGATCGACCTCCTCTTTTGGCCACGGAAGCCGCATGCTGTTTTGACTCATTTCAAGTCCCGAAGTCGCGACGCCGCCTGCATTTGACGCCTTGCCTGGCGAATAGAGAACCCGGGCATCCTGAAGCGTTTTCACGGCTCCGAGGGTTGTCGGCATATTTGCTCCTTCGCAAACACACTTACACCCGTTCTTAATCAACTCCTTGGCATCTTCGACATCCAGCTCATTTTGAGTTGCACACGGCAGCGCAACGTCAACTTTGACCGACCAAGGCCGTTTGCCGGCGTGAAATTCCACTTTGAATTTGTCCGCAAAATCTTTCACCTGGTCTCGTGAACTTGATCGCATTTGGAGCATGTAATGAATCTTCTCCCCTTTTATCCCATCCTTGTCGTAGACGAACCCGTCCGGGCCGGAAAGCGTTACAACTTTTCCCCCCAGCTGGGTCACTTTGTCGACAGCACCCCACGCGACATTGCCAAAACCTGACACTGCGACTGTTCTTCCGTCAAACGTCTCGTTTATCGTTTTTAACATTTCCTGTGCAAAATAGACTACGCCGTATCCGGTCGCCTCAGGCCGGACGAGCGAGCCACCCCAGTTGATTCCTTTGCCCGTCAGAACTCCAGAAAATTCACGCGTCAATCTTTTGTATTGACCGAACAAGAATCCAATTTCCCTGCCGCCTACGCCAATATCGCCCGCCGGGACATCAACATCGGGTCCGATATGCCTGAAGAGTTCAGTCATAAAGCTCTGACAAAAGCGCATAATTTCACTATCGCTTTTCCCTTTGGGGTCAAAATCTGACCCTCCCTTGCCGCCACCCATGGGAAGCGATGTAAGGCTGTTCTTGAACACCTGTTCAAACGCAAGAAATTTCAGGATACCGAGGGTGACAGAAGGATGGAAACGTAATCCGCCTTTGTAGGGGCCGATTGCACTGTTCATTTGAATGCGGAAACCCCGATTAATATGAATTTCACCCTGATCATCGCTCCAGGGAACCCGGAACATGACAACCCGTTCCGGTTCCACCATGCGTTCCAGTATTTTTGAAGAACGGTATTCCGGATGCTTTTCAAGTACTGTTTCAAGCGAATTCGTCACTTCTTCTACTGCCTGATGGAATTCAGGCTCACTTGGATTCTTTGCCTTGACGTGGGCCACTATCTTGTTGATGTAATCAGACATATATATCCTCGATTCGTCGTTACATGGTATGTGCAGTTTGTTTTTGGAAGGACCAACAGCACCGCCGACCCTTCAATTCATGTTCCACCCTGCGCAGATCGATGGTAGTTAAAAAACCGGTACCCATGCTCCACAATTGGAGCCGTGGGGGAAAATCCTAAAATAAAGACGCTAATAATATAGAATGTTTTTTCAGCGGGAGCAATACGAAAAGGGATTCAGGATTTGTGATGAATCGAAGGTATTGCACGTCGATATTGCACAATTCCCAAACTTGAAGAATCGGTGATGCAACGGCACTACATGTGAAGGGAACTCCAAGTAAACAGTTCCAAGTGAAGAAGGTCAAGTCCCAAAAACAAGAAAAGAGCCTCTGGGACTTTCCAGAGACTCTTTCTGTCGAACGAAGTTGCCTTTCGGTGTCAGGCCGTCTGCTGCTGAGCTTTCGCCGGATTCTTTACAAAATAGGACACAAGTTCAAAGATACCGAAGAGCGCGCCTGTATACACAAGGTCTCCCACGACCGTGTTGCGGAAGAAGGGGATTGCAGCAACATAGCATTCAATCAAACCAGACATCGTCCTTGGATAAAGTTCCGGACCGATGATCCAGACGCCAAAATTCGTGACCACAAAGAAGAATACGGAACTGGCGAGTGTCGCACCGATAACCGGCAATGGTTTCTTGTGGGATTTAAGCCAGAGCCCAATAAACCCGATGGCGATGAAGCTGCCATAGACAAACAGGAGAATCGGATAGAAACCGATGAACCAATCGGTGATGAGCAGAGCAGCGATTGGAATGGTCAGAGCAAATCGTTTGTCGAGATAAACCCCTCCCGCCAGAGCCATGGCGGCAAAGGGAGCCACGTTGACAGGATGAGGCAGCAAACGGGAAAAAGCCGCTGCCAGGATCATCAGCACTGCAAGAACTTTGTATTTCACGGTTAGATCTCCTTTCTGCAAATACTAGTGAATGAATGATAACAATTATTTCTGAACGAACCAAGTTCGATAATTTAGTATTCCACGCCGATATTCAACTTGTAGGTTCTTCCGTGCATAGGATAGGCGGGGTAAACCTGATAGTTGAGGTCAAAAATATTATCCATTTCGACCTTTGCGGTTACCTTCCAGGGGCCGAACAGAACGTTTCCCGTTACATTTGCGCTCGTGAGTGCATACTTGGGAAGCGAGGTACTGTTATCCTCGCTTGTTGGTCGCGCACCTGTAAGAAGGTAGAACACATTGATAGTAATCTGATCAACGTGATAGGCAAGCGCAGCTTTGAGTTGATTCTGTGGTATAAGAACCAATAGCTTGCCAAATGTTGAATCCGTCGCAGATGCACTATTCTGTTTTCTCGCGTCTGTGTACGTATAGCTAAGGTTTAGATCGACAGCCCCGTCAAGAAATTCGCCGCGGTACGACGACTCAATGCCTTGAGAAATCGTTTTGCCGATGTTGACGGGAACAAAGCTTAGCGGGTCAAAAACGATTCGATCTTTCGTATTGGCATAGAAATATGTTGCCTCAACAGAATGTTCACCCCAGAGCGTTCCCCTTCCGAGCAAACCAACATCGTAGCTCTGTGAGTGCTCAGGCTGAAGCGAAGGGTTGTTGAACGGAACATAGTAGAGATCGTTGAACGACGGTGCCCGATAACTCCGTCCATAACTGGCACGCAGGCGAATATCATCGGCACGGAATATTCTCAGGTTGAAACCGAGTTTGGGGGTTACGGCATGACCGACATCGGAGAAGTGATCATATCGCAATGTCTGGTAAAGCGAGATCCTGTCGAACATTGGCCGGATGGATTCCACTGTATACTCGTTCGAAAAATATCCCGACGTTTGGGTCCGCTGAATTCGTTTGCCAAAGTCATTTCCTTCCAATATCCCCTGGATAAATTCACCCCCGATGATGATGCGGTCGTCTGTACTCACGATAGCCTGGACCTGAGGATTCGCACTGACCATGAGGTTTTTGTAGAATGAATCGATCAAGTACAGAGGATCGACGTACGTTTCGTATCCGTATTGATAGCCCGCGTTAAGCGAGAATTCTGTTCCGGAAACCCGGTCATCGTGGTAGCCGAGATGGCCATTGACGTTCTTGTCGTTTTCGCGGGCAAGACTCACATCTCCCGCGCCGTAGATTGGCCCCGGAGATCCCCGATCTGCATCGACGTTCTGAACAGAGAAGTCCAGCGAAGAGTGCTCGTCGGTCTTGACGCCTCCGTTGATGTAGAGCTCGTTTCGCGTGTAGTCTGCATCCTTTCGATTGATTGTCGTATCGGAAGCATTCGGGCGCTGGAGTAAAAAAGGGAAGTTGTTTGTGCCTCGCTCATGGGAATATCCAGCAATGATTCCCAATCCGTCGTATCCACCTTCAGCGCGGGCTGCATAACGCTGAAAGCCATAGGATCCGACTGAACCATTTGCATTCACATGCAATCCGGTCCCAATTGGCCGCGTAATAATATTGATTACACCGCCCACCGCATCTGCACCATAGAGCGCAGAAGCCCCGCCGTGAAGCACCTCAATGCGCGAAACATTGTCAAGCGGAAGCAGACTCAGATCAACGAGATTGTTTTGAAAACCGGTAAATCGATTTCCATCAATCAGAATCAAAACGTGCTCAGATGCTGAACCTCTTAAGGAGACCGTCGCCAGGGATTCGGCGCCGCCATATTCCCTCAGCAGGACCCCGGTCTGAGTCTGGAGGGCATCCGCCACCGTGACTCCATTGGAATTCCGAATCTCCCGCGTTCCAAGAACTTCCGTTGGTGACGGCGCATCCTTTTCAGAAATCGAACTCCTCGTTGCGGTCACGACAACTTCTCTTGCCTGGTACGTTCTCACTGTGTCCGCTTGAGTTTCTTGTGCAGCTGCAAGAGCTGGCATCAGACAAAGCACAATCAAATTGATCAATTTGCTCATAGGGTATCCCTCGATAGGTATGAAATAAAAAGCCCCAACCTTTGCTAAAGTCGGGGCTCAAGAATCCAATAATTCTGGTCAAGTAAGCACCCTCCCGCGAAGGTATCTTGGTGGCATGCAGTGGCAGGTCTCCTGGCTCGTGAGTGTTGTTGCGCCTGAATGTCTTCCCGTGAATTGATCCACAGTGACGTGCTCTTCAGGCATCCTCACTTACAGTTGCGGGGCAGCTTCCGAATGCGTTGCGAACGGAATTCCCTTTTCATCCCGCGTAAACCAAACGGTTTGGGCGGGACACCACTACGCTTATGAAAAAGAACAACTGAGTGAAATTAGAATACAAAACTTAACTGGAATATGCAAGTTCAATACCCGGCAACGGCACCGTGACCCCGGGGATCTGTTGCACCAAACAAGATTCCCTTTTTTCGATCAACAAGGATTGCCTCAACACGTCCCTGGGAGCCGGTTCGTTCGGCTACATTATAGCCTCTGTTCCTCAAATTCTTAACAACACTTCTTGAGAGGCCTTTGTGTTCATAGAAGAGTGTGTCGGGATACCATTGATGGTGTATTCTCATCGCATCGACGGCTTCCTTCACATTCATCCTGTGATCAATGACGTTGATGATTACTTGCAGGATTGTGGTGATAATTGTTGAACCGCCGGGAGAACCGACGACCAAGTAAGGCTGGTTGTCCTTCAAGACGATAGTCGGAGTCATCGCGCTGAGCATTCGCTTGTTCGGCTGAATGGAATTCGCTTCTCCACCAAGAAGTCCATATTGGTTTGGCGTTCCAGGTTTTCCGGAAAAATCGTCCATTTCATTGTTCAAGAAAAATCCTGCACCACCGACAACAATGCACGACCCGAACCAGCTATTGACCGTTGTCGTAGTACTGACCGCATTGCCCCATTGGTCTACAATGGAATAATGAGTCGTTTCGGTCTCTTCGCGAGGCGGGATAGGGCCGTGCGAGATGTTTGCGCTGGGTGTGGCTTTCATCGTGTCTATCAGTGCAGACCTCGCATCGGCATATTTCTTGGATAGCAATCGGTTTACCGGGACCGGATAGAAATCGGGATCCCCGAGAAATTCAGCGCGATCTGCATAAGCCAACTTCATCGCTTCAGCCATAAGCGAGATTGTGCGGGGAGAAGCAAAGCCGCTGGCGCCAATGTCGTATCGATCGAGCAAATTCAGCAAGTGGATCAATACTATGCCTCCGGAACTCGACGGCCCCATGGAAATGATACTGTAACCCCGATACTTTCCCTCGACCACGGGTCTTTCCAGCGCCTGATAGGATTTCAAATCTCCAATGCTGATGAGCCCATCCCCACTCTTCATCTCTTTCACGATCAAGTCCGCCGTTTTACCCTTGTAGAATCCATCTTTCCCATCCTTCAGAATCCGCTTCAGTGTTTCGGCAAGATCCTTTTGGACGAGGATGTCGCCGACTCTGTAAGGTTTCCCTTTACGCGCAAACGCTTTCATCGTGGATCCGTACATCGTGAATTCTCGCCACTTCTCGTGCATGTCTTTCGCCAAACTCTTTCCCACGGGGAATCCTCGTTCAGCTAAACGAATCGCCGGGGCCAACACCTGTTCCCGCTTCATCGAACCGTATTTTTCAAGCGCATCCAGCATCCCCGATACTGAGCCTGGAACTCCCACGGAAAGGTAGCCTTGTTCGCTCTTTGAAGAAACAAAGTTACCATTCTTATCCAGAAACATGTCGCGTGAAGCGGTGGAAGGCGCTTTTTCGCGATAGTCAAATGACGTTGATGCCCCATTGGCCATCCTGATCACCATGTAACCGCCTCCGCCGATGTTCCCGGCTTCAGGGAAAGTAACGGCGAGCGCGAAACCCGTTGCCACAGCCGCATCCACTGCGTTTCCTCCCTTCTTCAAAATTTCCAATCCAGCCAGGGATGCGAGCCTTTCGGCAGAAACAACCATGCCATGGTTGGCTTGGACAGGCTTGTTCGAGATTGCAGTGCCGATTAAAGGAAGGCTTAGAAACGACACTAGAACGTATATCGCGATAAATCGATTAACGTGTAAACTTCGCCGACCAAATGAGTGTGAGATGTTATGAAGGGTATGCAATTTCATTCTGCTGAGACACTCCTTGGCATACGAATGTGAGGGCTTCGATCGTTTGAGTCAACGTTGGTTGTTCGCTGAATTCCGAGCGAGTACGCCGGCGGTGAGGAACCGTCACACGATGCTAGAATGGCAAGTCGCTGGCGGGTCCGGACGGTGCTTCATCGTGTTGCGGAGCAGTTTCTCCGGCGGACTGGGAACCTGACTTGTTGTCGAGCATGAGCATTTCGTCCAGAACGATTTCGGTGACGTAGCGCTTGACGCCATTCTTGTCATCATAATTTCGATATTGCAGCTTCCCCTCCAAATAGATCTTGCTCCCCTTTTTCAAGTATTCACCGCATATCTCGGCGAGCTTTCGCCATGCCACAATGTTATGCCATTGCGTCCGCTCCTGGACGTTGCCCTCGGGGTCTTTCCACGATTCGTTCGTAGCAAGCGTAAAGCTGGCTACCGCTACCCCGCTGCTGGTATAGCGCAATTCAGGGTCTTTGCCGAGGTTGCCTATCAGTATTACTTTGTTGATACAGCGCGTTGCCATGATGGGATTCTCCCGGTGAGTGTTGGTTTCGTTCGTGGTCTTGATTGCCCAAGAAATTAATCCAAAACGATTTGAGAATCAAGGAGTTGACGTCGCGAGTACTTTTCCGTCGATTGCTGACGGTCCGGTTAGCGGTTGACAGACTTGATGGCAAAAATATGACATCGATGAGGAGTGAGAACAAAGAGACGGCCGTCGTAAAAAGCGATGTCTTGTACTGTTAAAACGGGTTCCTCGGCTAAGAGCGATCGTAAAGGGGTCTCCAGTTGAAGTACGCCATCCGCCCTGTACCAATACAACGTGTCTGCACAAACAACCGCGATGCCGCTCGGAGTGGATTGTCCACCAACGATGTCACTGTGAAGTTGCTGTCCAAACGAGCGAAGAAAGTTGCCATAGAAATCAAACTCAACAATTTTGTTTTTCTCCAGCGCGTAAATGTGTTCATCCCCCTCTGAACAGATCTTGATGGGATACTGAAGCTTGCCCTCTGCCGCATTGAGGTCGCCAAAAGTTCTTTCGTATCGCGAATCGGCAGAAAATTCGACAATCCTCAGATTCTCGGAATCGAGTATCATCAGATCGCCCTGGCCGGATAGTGCAACACCTGCAGGATAACCAAATCGCGCCGGAGCATAACTCGTGTCACGCGTGGAGAGTGACGAAAGCAGATTGGAGTACCGGTCGAATCGCTGGATCCGGTGGTTGCCGTAGTCGGAAATATAGATGTTGAGTCCGTCGGTCGCAATGCCACTGGGCCTGTCGAATGTGGTAGCACTCCAGCCGTATCCCCCCAACACGGTTGGAGAATCCTGGGGGGATTTGAATGTTACGACAGCATTCTTTTGACTATCGATAATATAGATTTTACCATCGGGACCGATGGTTAAACGCGTGGCCTGATCAAACGATCCAAAAGAGATTTCAGAAACAAAAACTGTGTCAGTCTGAAACGTTGCCGGCCGAGTACCGCCAGGAACCAGGAAGATTAATGCAAGTATTGCTGCCATTGGCTATCTTGATTCTCACCACGCTTCGTAGAATTCACAAGGATATACGTTCCAAATCCACTTCGATCGACAAAATCGAATTCCACGCCACTCTCTATTTGATAATAGTGCCATATCTCATAAGGCTTGGAGTCCTGACTGTTCGGGAACCGCTCCACTTCCTCTGGCTCGCCATACAGAAGATATACCCTTCCACGGTCTGTCTGCCAGCCTTCCTTACCCATGCTGTGGTATCGCTGATTTGCGACGCCTATGCGTTGGAGATAAATATTCCTGTCGGACTGTCTCCTGCCATCCCTTCCATTCTCCACGTCAGTCCAAAACTTTGCCATGAAATCCCTTTTCGATTCCTGCGTCGCCATTTGTTTGAAGCGCTTTATTTCATCCGGTGTGGCGAGGTATTGGCATTCGCGAAACTCCTGGGACAATTCATCCGAAGTCATCCCTGCGAACTCGTTGGTATTCAAAGTCGCGGCGCTGACGGTCTGAGGTTTAATATGCGGGTTGCTCAGAAAGAGTGACTTCGATGAACTACAGATCTCTGTTCCCCCCTGATTGAAGACGGTAACGCTCAAACGGTATCGTCCGGATGGGAACGATGAGACATTCATCATGCCTACATCTACGACATTGTTGGCAGAGTACTTTTGGTTCTTCGATAATTCACGAACGATTTTGTTCGAACCATCGAAGAGCCTTTCCTTGATCGTAAAGGTGGAGTCGGTGGCCAGATTGTAGAGTTCCATGTAATAGAACGAGACGGGATGCGAGGTGGCACCAAAGACCAGCGATGGATTCGGTATTGCCTCGAGCGAATTTTTTTCGAATATCTTCGACTGATGCGTTCCTTTGCTGACCTCGGAACACATTTCCAAGTCACTCGATGAGGGCGTGGAAGGATATGCTCGAAGGCTAAGGGTGTAGCTCACCGAATCGTGCATCGAAGGTTGCAGCGAATCCTGAGCAAAGACTTCGAGAACATAGTCTCCGAAGGGGACCGCATATGATGTTTGAGTGACAAACGTGGTATTCACGTTTTGAAACGTTGTGTCTGAAATCGAAACCGGAATAAACAACCGTTGATCCAGAACAGTAGAATCAGGATTCTGCTTGCGAATGACGGTCCTGACTTTGACCACCCCTCGATAGAGGCTATCGATTTTCATGTAACTGACAAGCCGGGGATAGAGACCGTAGTACACCTCCACAGCTGAAGAAGTAGAATCGTAATGGAAACGGGCGAAATCGGCATTGAACGCAAAGGAACCATGGGGACGATAGAGTTGTCCGAGGCCGATGGATTGGAAGAGTGCGGCTGCGACGATGAAGAATAGGGTCTTTTTCATATTGGGGACCGGAACTTTGACTCCTGGCTTTGATTACGCAAACCGCGGATCGGCCTGCAATGGCTTTGGCCAGCGAGGTAGTTGTTGACAAAATTAAGATGTTTTGAGAAGAAGTGCTATTTCTTTCTCTTGTTTTCAAAATTTGTTGAACGCGTAGTGTTCCAGATGCAACGATGGTTGTTTGGGAATGCTGAGCGGCAGTGAATGAATGAAGAGGTCAAAAAAGGTCGGCTATAGCTGCGGCAATGAACAATGCCGTTGAAGCAAAAAGACCGCCAGCAGGAGATTCCCTGCTGGCGGTCTTGCACGATACATCTCGTACTGCTAGAAGTTCATGCGTATATCAATCAGGTTATTCGCCGTAAAATACTTCACAGGAACATAGGCATAATCAACGCTAATGCCGATGCCCGCGTATTTTTCAAGATTGACACCCGCTCCCAGCGTATAGTTCTGGAATATCGAGACTGTTCCCGATACGTCAGTGCTGTAGAGATACCCGGCGCGGATGAATATCGAATTCTGGAAGGAATACTCACCTCCAACGCGATATCCGTCAATACCGTAGTTGTCGTTCTCATATGCAGCACTGATCCTCAGACTATTGTCTTCATCAAAGGGCTTGGTGTACCCAATGCCGAGATCAATAACCGAAGGCATCTGGAAACTGGCAGCTTCGACTTTGTAGTAGGTCAAACCGCGGGCAGCATTTGGATCGCTTGCCTGCGTCCACAAACTCGAGCCTCCATATTTCATCGATGTCCCGATGTTTCTCACGGTTACGCCAAGCGCCAGGCCTTCAACGCCAATGAGGTTCTTGTACTGAACACCTGCGTCAAATGCGAGACCGCTCGCCGCGACTCCTCCGAAACTTTCGCTGACTATGTTGAAATTCATTCCAAATCCAACGCGGTCAGACAATTGCTTCGAATACGATAAACCGAGTGTGAAAAACGATGGGCTGAGCACCTGGCCGTTCCCATCCGGTTGTTCCACCGTCGTAACGGGGATGGACCCGATGTTGAACGAGCGGAGTGACAGTCCAAGTGAACCGACCCCTTCGATCTTGGTCGCAAGAGCAACGTAGCTGATATTGATATCAGCGATATACTGCCGATACGAAAACAGCGCGCTGCTTCCTGTGCCCGCATCGAGACCGGCCGGATTCGAGGTAATTGCATCGACCCCGGATACATTGGCGATGTTAGCACCCGACGTGGCAACATACCGAGCGCCGACAGGGATCGTCAGTTCAGGCGCCGCCGACAGCCCGGCCTTCGTCTGCGCGAACGCAGATGCGGTGCCGAGCAGGATGGTGCATACACCCAAGACAACCAGCATTACATTCTTCTTCATAATGTTTCGCTCCTTGTTAGTAGTGGAGGCGACATACAATGACATCGCAATACTCACGTTAATATGTTGGTAGAATTTGTTCTTCCTGAACAATCGCAATCTTCAGCGTCTTGGTTTTTCCAATGCTGGGCATATCAATGAATGCGATGTAGATGCCGCTCGCGACCGGGAGGCTGTTGTCATTTCTCAGGTTCCAGTCGGTGAACGTCGATGTTCCATCCGTGGTCGGAAGTGTCTTTACAAGAACACCTGCCAACGTGAAGATACGGATCGTGGCACCGCCGGGCAAATGGGTGAATCGAACATATTTGCCCAGTCGGTTCGTCTCGTTTGGATTAACACCGTAGTACGGGTTCGGGAAGACATTGATCTTGTTCGCATCTGCCTGCGCCGT
>CAZOIM010000041.1:0-21820 GCA_964579855.1 uncultured Ignavibacteriaceae bacterium
GTGCCTGGCCTGATGAGAATGGATGAGAACGAAAGGGGTGGAATGTTTTCAACAAAACAAAGCAATCGCGTGCTTCCTTTGGTGTTGCTAATGACCTGGTATGGGATTGCTTTATGTTCCTCGTCTGTCACGACGAAATGCTTTGCGGCTGCCTCGACCTCGACTTCGATATATTCATTTCTGCCCCAGCTCAACGAATTGAACAATGTAAATCGAAATTCCTTGGTTGATTTCGGTGAACGTTCAGTAATGGCTCCCAGGGCCCTGTGTATCAACGCCTTCGAGGTACTCTCGATTTCGTGAAATCCAGTACGCGCCTCTTCGAGCGCATCGGAAATGCTTGTTCCGGTGACGATGTCATGAAACTGGTTCAGGAGGAGCCTCTTCCACGAATGCTCCAATTCTTTTTGCGGATAAGCATGTGAACGAGGGGAACGTCCATGCAGGAAGGCGAGTACCGAAAGAAGTTCAGATTCGTACAGTTGCCGTTCAGCAGTGCGGTTTGCTTTTTTTATCCATCCGTGGGTAGTAAATGTACCGCGATGTTTCTCGAGATAGAGGTCCAAATTCCACGTCGGGAGAGAATCGGTTTGCAGCGACGCCTGGGTAAAGAATTCTTTCGCAGTCGAGATCATTGATTGCGGCAATCCGGTGCTGTTCCTTAATACTCGAGATGCTTCGATCTGCATGGGTGTTGGCCCGCCGCCACCGTCGCCAAATCCGAATGTTTGAAGAACATTCGTGCAGTTTTGATCTTTCTGCAGGAATTCCTCCCAGGATTTCGCGATATCTTTGGGTTTCACGGAGCCCTCAAGCCCGACCGGCGGTTGGTGCGCAAGAATCTTCGTTCCATCCATTCCCTGCCACCAAAAAGTGCTATACGGGAACTTGGTTGTATCGTTCCAAGCCAATTTTGTGGTAAAAAAGAAATCAATACCGCTCTTGCGAAGGATCTGTGGCAGAGACCAACTGAATCCGAAGGAGTCTGGCAACCAAACGATGTTTGATTCCGTGCCGAACTCGGTCTTAAAAAAACGCTTGCCATAAAGGATTTGGCGGACGAGAGATTCTCCGTTAGGAATATTGCAGTCTGGTTCAACCCACGTGGATCCGGCTATTTCCCAACGGCCTTCGGCAACTCGCTGTTTGATTTGCTTGTAGAGCGAAGGATAATTGTCCTTTGTGAGCTCATACAAGACGGCCTGACTCTGAGAGAACTTAAAAAGCGGGAATTCTTCCATTAATCGAAGTGCTGTGGAAAAAGTCCGGCCACTTTTCTTCTTTGTCTCATGGAGACTCCATAACCACGCCACGTCAAGATGGGACTGGCCAACCAGGTGCACGATCCCAGGGAGTGACGTCTGCGGCTCGCTTTCCATGGTATTGATGAGAAACATGTACGCCCTGCTAATTGCGTTTGGGTACTCCTCACTTCCTGGCTTGAAATACTTCAGGAAGATCAGTGTGCGGCGAATAAGTTCTCTGATAGTTTTCGACTCCTGCGAGCCGTGTTCGTACATTTCTTCCAGTTCATGCAACGTCGTGAGGCAATGGAAGAGAGCTTTGGCCGTCAAATCGACAACGGCAATTTCGGACCGATGAAGTTTATTGAGATCGTTTTTCCGGCCGCTGTAGGCTTCTATCGCTAAGAGGAAAGCTTGATTGGTGCGGGCCTTCGTGGTAAGGAGGATTTCATTGTGGTTGGCGTCAATTCCGTGATATGGTTCTCCATCCAGATAAAGGAGCCCTTCAGGCACATCGATGAGGAGCACAACGGGTTTTCCACTCCATTCGGCAGGTACGGTAACGGTCTGGCGAAACCAGAAGGTCTTGTCGTTTTTACCCCACGATCCGGGTACCTGGAACTTTGGCCACGATTTATCACTGAACTTCCGGTTATTCGCCCCTGTAATCTCTCCCTCTTTGAACTTCCACTCTGAAACTGGCAAGCGGGACGGATATATGGAATTCTCTATGTGAGGAATGATCTCATCATATAATTCGGCTGCCATAGGGAATTTTCGAGTTTTATGAGGGTATCGAAGAAGATTCGGATGAAAATATGCATTCTTAACGAAATGAGCAACAATTACTTTCAAGGATATATACAGTCTGGGATTGCCAAGAACCTTTCGTATGAAACTTGCAATGATCCGCCATATCCACAATTTCATTGGTCAAATTGATTGCAATTCCTTGACTCAAAGGGTAAATTAACGCCACGTTTCAGGCACGATGAGTATTCATCGGCCGTTCGTTTTCATTCCAGGATAGAGAATTCTTCTCAACCAGACAGCGAGATTCTTTCCATCTCATCATTCATTTTTCTGCTCAAAAACGGTGAGGCGGCCCTCAAGCAGGAGAAGGTCTCATGTCATCTCAACTTAAGTACTTCCTTGTATTTCTCGCGATACTCATTGCCGTCACAATCATCATGACAGAGTTTAGCCCACAGGACGCTGACGCGATTTTCACGGAGGGAGTCGTGTACACGATGGATGATGCAAATACCGTTGTAGAAGCGTTTGCCGTTCGTGGAGACAGAATCGTTGGAACAGGGTCGAATTCGGAAATCAAACGGAAGTTCAAAGCAAACGAGACGATCAACTTGGGAGGCAAGACGGTCTTCCCGGGGTTCATCGATTCACACGGGCATTTTTTTTCTTTGGGGATCGCGAGGATGACTGTTGATTTGCTCGGATCCGGTTCGGAAAAAGAGGCTGTCGAACGTGTACGACGACGCGTTGAAAGTTCGAAATCCGGACAGTGGATCAGGGGTAGAGGGTGGGATCAAAATGAATGGCTATCCAGCCAATTCCCAACGCGCGCGGCTTTGGACAAGGTCTCCCCGAAAAATCCAGTGTATTTGATCCGCGTCGATGGGCATGCTGTTTGGGTCAATGGCGCGGCACTAAGAGTTGCAGGAATCGACAGGTCAACGCAAGAACCGACGGGAGGGAGAATCATCAAGGACGTCAACGGTGACCCCACGGGAGTATTGGTTGACAATGCTGTTCCGCTCGTTCAGAGTATTTTACCGCCGATGTCAGATTCAGAGGAAGTTGAGGCCATGCATTTGGCGGCGCAGGAATGCATACGGTTTGGATTGACAACGGTTCACGATATGGGGATAGACTCAATTGAAGTTGCACTTTACAAACGATTGATCGCTGAAGGTCGTTTGCCACTTCGGATTTACGCGGCCGTCGGAGGCGTGGGAAACCTGTGGACGCAATTCTTGAAAGAAGGACCGTTGATTGGATTTGGTGAGAACCACCTGACTATTCGATCCCTGAAAATGTATATGGACGGTGCTCTTGGTTCGCGCGGGGCGGCACTCATTGAGCCCTACAGCGATGATCCCGGAAATAGGGGACTTACATTGTCGGACGAGGCGTTGATTCGCTCTGCAACAGTGGAGGCACTCAAGCACGGGTTCCAGGTGTGCACACACGCAATCGGTGATCGTGCCAATGACATCGTTCTACGTGTGTACGAATCTGCGTTGAATGAAGTCCCTGTCAATGATTGTCGGTTGCGAATCGAACACGCCCAGGTGCTGGATCCGAACGATATTCCAAAATTCAAACAATATGGCATCATTCCGAGCATGCAACCAACTCACGCTACTTCGGACATGTATTGGGCTGAAGCGCGACTTGGCCCAAAGAGAATTCGAAATGCCTATGCCTGGAGATCACTCCTGAATACTGGGGTCGTGATTCCTGGCGGTTCTGATTTTCCGGTGGAGAATCCGAACCCGATTTGGGGGATTTACGCTGCTGTGACGCGCAAGGACAAAGAGGGAAGACCAAGCAACGTCGAAGATTCCCGAAAGTATTTTCAATTCTCAAATGAAGGAATGACAGACTCCACAGCGTTCGACGGTGGATGGTATCCGTCACAGAAAATGACGCGCGAAGAAGCACTGAGAAGTTTTACCACCTGGGGGGCTTGGGCGGCGTTTGAAGAAGGCTTGAAAGGCTCTCTGCAAAAGGGCAAGCTCGCAGATTTTGTAATCCTGTCTTCGGACATAGCAAGGATACCTGACGCGGAAATACTGAACGCGAAGGTCCTGAAAACGTATGTTGGAGGAAAGCAAGTTTACTCCGCCGGTGATTAAGAATTGCTAATCATTGGCGAATTCAGATCATTGTTTTTAGAAGCAAAAAAATGTAAGTTGTCTTTTGAATTCCCGCTCATTGCAACTGACGCAAGTCTCCCATGCCCTATAAAGTTCTGGTTGCCGACGACGACGAAGGTCAGCGCAAATCCCATGGTTTTGCCCTTGAAGTCGCAACCGCAATTGTAGAGGACGAGATTGCCATTACCGAGACTGCAACGAGTGTCGAAACGTGGAACAAGATCAAATCCGAAGTCTTCAACCTCATCATCCTCGACAATGATTTTAAGGACACCAATCTCAAAGGGCATCTGCCGGGTATAGCACTGTTGCAACTTGCCAAAAAAGAAGGGGCGAATCGCGGAACGCCGATATTCTTTTGCAGTGCCGACGCCTACGATACTCTGAAGTCGATGGTGGAAAAACACGGCGGCATCTACCTCCCGAAAGTTGGTTACGATATCGAAGCTGTAGCCCAGAAATTTGCAGAGAAATTGAAGAGATGAAATTTCGTAATTCATTGATCGTTCGTGAAGCCGCCTGAGGGCGGCTTCTTTGTTTCCGGGGTATCGCTGATGGACTCGCAGATCGTTTTGCGAAAGAATTTCTGGATTCACCTCACCGAAGGAGCCGTCTACCTAAGTTCCGGTGTGTTGCTTTCACCGCAGACTGTTTTCCCTGCCCTCGTTGTTAAACTTGGAGGAGGCAACATCGCTGTGGGAGCGATACCTATCATCGTCTATCTGGTGTATTTTCTGCCGCAAATTCTCTCCGCCAACTATATCCGTTCTTCTCCCTACCGAAAGCCATGGGCTCTCAAATTGGGAATTCTGCAGCGAATCCAGGTGCTGTTCTTTGCGATTGCCATCATGATATTCGGTCTGCGGTCTCCGGCAATCGCGCTCACAGCGTTCTTCCTGATATACATCGCTAATCAGATGCTCGCCGGGCTTGGTTCCCCCATATGGTTCGATCTTGTGGCAAAGACCACCACACCCGGCGACAGGGGAAAACTCATGGGGATAAGGATATCGTTGGGAGCGATCCTCGGCATTGTGACCGGGTTTCTTTTGACGATAATCCTCGCCTTTCTTACGTATCCATACAATTTTGCCGCCGTATTCGCAGTCGCGTTCCTTCTGCAGTTTACATCGTGGATGATTCTGAGAAAAGTTGTCGAAACTCAGCCTTCTGTCATTGAGCCCCATGTCTCATTGGATCAACTGGTTGTTCGCGTCAAAGATATCCTCCGCAAGGATCTCATTTATCGGAGATTTCTTTTTTCCACCGCCTTTTTGATCGTGGGATTGATGCCGACAGGGTTCTTCATGATTGCAGCCATAAAATACTATGGACTGGAGGAGTCATACGTTGGATTCTTCACAATTACCATAGTCGTGGCGCAAATCGTCAGTGGGGCATTCCTTGGCTGGCTTGCCGACAGGAAAGGACACAAATTCTCACTCCTCCTTTGCTCCGCGGCAACTGCTCTCGCAACGTTTATTGCCCTTATAAGCGGGTCTGTGTTCTATTTTTTTCTCGTGTTTTTTTTCGTCGGTGTTAATCTTGGTGCAGAAGCAATAACACGTTACAATTTTGTGGAACGTTGCGCATCAACGAGCGACCGACCGCTCTATGTCGGCATTATGAACGCGTGGCTTGCTCCATTCTATTTTTCCGCAACCATCGGAGGTTGGCTCATCGAAAAATCCGGTTACACTGTAATTTTCGCGTTGGGGTTGATGGCGACCCTTACAGGAATCTATTTCCTCTATCGACTGCCAGATCCGAGTCGGCCTCGCGCATTGGGTTCAGGATAAGTCGCGGAATTCCTCTTTTGTCACTTGAGGATTTGAAGAACCGTAAATCAACTTCCATCCGTTCTGAAGTGTTAGCATTCAGTCAGGATTGGATTGCCCCTTTTTCGGGGCCCGACATTCGATGGACGTTCAGAGGCTTGCGGTTTCTTCGAATTAACAATATCTTTTTGGCAAACGAGAACGAAGAGTGCGCTATGTATGAGAGATGCTTGAATGAAGCCGAACGATTGCTCGCAATTTCCAAGGACATCGTCCTCCCGATTAAGGAGGTATGGAAGTCGCTGGCAGCAGAAGGAAAGCGTAGGTCATTCGACGTTCCCGCATTGACAGATTTCGACGCGTTGCTTGAAGGTGACAAACGGTTCGAGATTTTATCCGCTCAAACAGAACCAGACCAAATTGAATTGTTGCTCTCGGAAGAAAGCGATGAAGTAGATTCAAACCTCGGAACACTCGGATTTTATCCCGAGGATCGCGTTAAATTGCGAAGGATCAAGCTTCCGGGAACAATCTCCCACAATACGGGTTCGCTGAAAGAATCCGATGACGATGAAGATGTTGTTCCTTTTAACGTTCGAGGTCTCTCCGCTACAAAACCGGTTCGTACCTTCGATACGAGGAAACAAGACACGAAAAAGGCCTCCTCAAAACCAAAAGCACGCCCTAAAGCTTCCTCGAAACACGCGACAACGAAAAAGAAAAAGAAGACAGCTGTGAAACGGAAGTCGACCAGTAAATCTTCGCGTAGAACCCGATAGCGAGTAGAACCGATGATCCAGCAAAAAGTGCGGGTGTGGACAGTGCGGGAACTGATGAAGTTTGCCATCGATCATCTGCAAAAGCTCGGATTCGAAGAAACGCGTCTGACCGTAGAATTGTTGCTTTCGCACGCCCTTGGATGTCAACGGATTCAACTGTACACAAGCTTCGATAAACCTCTGACGAAAGAGGAACTGGCGAGATTCCGATCGTTGTATGAGCGCAGACTGGTTCACGAACCGGTGCAGTACATTGTCGGCGCTTCGAATTTCATGGGTTTACATCTTCGCGTGGATCCGGCCGTGTTGATACCAAGACCGGAAACCGAAACTCTGGTCGAACAAGTGATGATGCTTGGAAAAGAACTTGAGAAAGAGCGTGAGATTTCGATCATCGAATTGGGATCTGGGAGTGGAAATATTGCTATTGCGCTGGCGAAATTTGTCAAGAATGCCGAGGTTGTCTCAATCGACAGTAGTGAGGAAGCGATTGAACTTGCGCGTGAGAACGCGATTTCCTGCAACGTGGAATCGAGAATAGATTTCAAAGTGATCGACATGTTCGAACCAGTTGACCAACTTCTCTTGAGGCGATTCGATATCCTCGTAAGCAATCCACCCTACATCTCAAAGGAAGACTGGGAAGGACTTTCAACAGAAGTAAAGCGCTACGAGCCGCGTAATGCGTTGACCGACCTTAAAGACGGATTTGAATTCCACCAGAGAATTGTAGAATTGGCCCCCTATCTTCTACGGAACAATGGAGTGACCTTTGTTGAAGTCGGCTACGGTCAGGCAAAGCGGGTGGCCGATATGATGCGCAATTCGGGATTCTCCGAAGTATCGACTGTTCCTGACCTCCAGGGCATTCAACGCGTCGTCAAAGGGGTCTGCCCGTCGAACGTTCGCGCCTTCGCGAACAACAATTAGTAAGCTCTGGCACTCCCATTATATTTTGGACTCCATGCGCGCCGTTGTCCAGAGAGTAAAGCGATCGTCTGTCGCAATTGAAGGACGTATACTGAGCTCCATTGAAAAAGGGATTCTTGTCCTTTTGGCAGTGAAACAAGGAGATGGGGAACAGGACGCTGGGTACCTGGCGGAGAAGTGCGCCGCATTGAGGATTTTTGATGATCCGGAAGGGAGAATGAACTGCTCTGTGCGGGATGCGGGGGGAGAAGTGATGGTGGTTTCACAATTTACCTTGTACGGTAACACACAAAGGGGAAACCGGCCGAGTTATTCAATGGCTGCTCCTCCGGAAATTGCGGAACCCCTTTATGAAAAATACGTTTCTGAAATGAAAAGACTTGTTGGTGTTCAAAGGGTTCAATCCGGAGTATTCCGGGCAATGATGGATGTGGAGTTGATCAACGACGGTCCGGTGACAGTGATAGTAGAGAGCAAAAGTTTGCCGTGAGAAATCCGCTCTCTCGTGTGAGCTAGACCGGATCCCTATTCGGGGGATTTCCTTGCGCGTCATTCTTCTGTTCCTCGATGGAGTCGGAATCGGGAAAAACGATCCCTCCACGAATCCCTTTTTCTCAGCCGATCTTCCTGCGCTAAAAAGCTTGCTCGGGGGTGTCTTGCCGACCCTTTCACAAAAACGAATTCACTCCAGCAAGGCTATCCTGGTCCCGGTCAATGCAACGCTTCGTATTCCCGGATTGCCGCAAAGTGGCACGGGGCAAACCGCGATTTTTACCGGTGTCAACGGCGCAAAAATCTTCGGAAGACATTTCGGCCCCTATCCTCCTACCATCTTAAGACCAATTATAGAATCCAAAAATATATTTCGACAGCTTAAGACTCGCGGCAAGACGGTTTCGTTTGCAAATGCATTTCCTCAACGCTTCTTCGAATATACAAGTTCAGGGACGCGTCGCCTTACGGTTACGACCCTAGCCTGCATGCAGACAGGCGTGCCACTCCTCACCGCAAAAGAACTTAAAACAAATGAAGGTATTTCTGCAGACTTCACGAGAGCACGATGGCCGGAACTCGGTCATCCAGATGTCCTTCCAGTCACCCCCAGGGAAGCGGGACATCATTTGTGGCACATCGCGGCAAAACACGATTTTACATTGTTCGAATATTGGGAGACTGATCACGCAGGACACAGCCAGAACATGAAACGGGGTGTCAGTGCACTGGAGAATTTTGATCAGTTTCTGTCGGGATTTCTTGAAGAATTCGATTCGAGCGAATCGTTGATGGTTCTCATTAGTGATCACGGAAACCTGGAAGACCTTTCGGTGAAGACACACACACGAAATCCCGTACCTTGTATCGCTGCCGGAAAATATGCAGACGAATTCATTTCTTCAGTACGCAATCTTACGCATATAACGCCAGCTATTCTTAAAATGTTCTGAGAATCGTGATCGAGTCCATCCTCGCGAAACGACCAGCTGTTCGATTTGTGCTACTTCTTGTAGTCGGAATACTGCTGGCTAACATCTGCCGGCTGCCTTCCTGGTTTGGCCTTTCCTCCTTGCTACTGACGTTTGGAAGCTCCGTTGTACTTCTGACATTGGGTAAGGAATCCGTGTCAGCGAATCTCCTGTTGCAGACTCTTGTGGTTTTGAGCGGATTCTATTTGCAGACTGTGCAGAGGGATATCGCCGCAGCACGGAAGCTCAATCCTGAAACGAGCGAATCGGCCTGGATCATCGCACGAATGGAAAGTGAACCTTCACGACAGGAAAAGAAGGCTACATTCGTGCTCAGGACCGAGTTGATAGAGGAAGCAGGAAAAAAGGATTTCAGGCAGAGACGGATACTCGCAACGTTGAGAGGACTCACTGCCAACACCGACCTTTCGAGGCTTCGATGCGGATCGAAGATCGTTGGGCGTGCGATGCTTGAGCCATTCCCGTTTCAAAGAAACCCTGGAGAGTTTGATTACGGCCGTTATCTGACCCTGAATGATATCCAGGGTGTGGCAACCATTGCATCAATGGAGGATGTGACAATCACGAAAGAATCCGCACTAACGAGTTTCAATGCATTTGTCGGAGCGATGCAGAGATCGCTGTATGGTGCCATCGATCGTTACCATTCACCCGAGCAGGCGAGTTTTCTGAAAGGAGTCATTCTCGGGTATCGTGCTGATCTTTCAAACGAAGTAAAACAATCATTCATGAACACGGGGACAATCCATATCCTTGCAGTCTCAGGATCGAATGTCGCTGTGATTGTGCTTATCATCTATTCGATGTTCGGGTTCTTGCGTCTTCCGAAGAAACTTTCCGGCGGAGTTACAATCATCGGCATTGTCATTTTCATGTTTATCACCGGCGCAAGTCCTTCAGTAGTTCGTGCCACCATTATGGCAACGGTCATCCTTGTTGGGACTCTGTTTGAGAGGAAGGCAGACGTGTACAATTCACTGTGTGTTGCCGCAATTATCATCCTCTTGCTGGACTCAAACGCCTTGTTCGATGTTGGGTTCCAGCTTTCGTTTGCCGCGGTTATCTCAATAGTCTATGTATATCCAATCCTCAGCAGACTCATTGAGCGTATTCCGGAGCGATTCGAGGAAATCAGAGGAATCGATTCCGTGTTGAAATTATTCGCAGTATCGCTCGCGGCACAAATTGGAACGCTCCCGTTTACCGCCTACTACTTTGGTCGGGTTTCCATCGTCTCGCTTCTCGCAAATCTGATTGTCGTGCCCCTAAGCGGTCTCAACGTCTTGTTGGGAGTCGCGACCATCGCTGTCTCATCGATCATTCCGTTCGTTGCATCGTGCTATGCTGCCCTTAACAGCATAGCAATCAATTTCCTGCTTGGCTTCGTCAAGGTTG
This sequence comes from uncultured Ignavibacteriaceae bacterium, assembly GCA_964579855.1. GTDB lineage: Bacteria > Bacteroidota > Ignavibacteria > UBA10030 > UBA10030 > JADGQA01. Next base: position 10,511 of record CAZOIM010000041.1, read on the forward strand.
CCGGGAATGTGCCCTATGCATATGCTGAAACAGCACATTTTGAATTGTCACACGCAATCCTGTATTATGGGTTGATCGCGATTCTCCTTCATGGCAATAACCCGATCGTCGTGAAATGGGGGACAATTACTTCACTATCTTTACTCGCTGTGGTCCTCGTAAGAGGGATCCTCATCAATCGTTCAGAACTCCTGAAGATTACCTTGATTGACGTTGGACAGGGAGACGCGATTCTGATTGAAACTCCGAATCATAAATCGATGCTTATCGATGCCGGGCCAAAGCAGTTCAAATACGATGCGGGAGAAAGGACGGTTGCTCCCTTCCTTGCACGTTCCGGAATTAGAGCGCTCGATGCCATCCTTGTTACACACGCACATAACGACCATATTGGCGGGGTACCTTATCTTGTCGAACACTTCCATATATCAAACATGCTGATCTCAGACAGTAGCGGATATTCCTCATTGGCTCGAAAATTGAATGCAACCGTCCGGAAAGTTGGGGTAACAGAACGCGAAGTCCAACGAGGTTTTGCTATCACAATTGATCCGAACATTCGCCTGTATGTTCTTCATCCGAAAATGCCGGAAGATCAGCAAAGAAGTTTGAATAATACCTCGGTAGTTGTTAAGTTGGTATATGGGAACAACTCTGCGGTCTTTGTCGGTGACGCGGAAAATGAGTCGGAGTCGAAGATGTGTCGGCGATATGGAGACTTTCTTGCCTCTGACATCCTCAAAGTCGGTCATCACGGGAGCAGAACAAGTTCAAGTGGTGTATTTCTGGATCGGGTGAAACCTGCTGTGACTCTCGTTTCCGTTGGAACGAAAAACAAATTTGGACACCCATCGCAGGAGACGTTGGCCAGGCTTGTCCGCTTTGGATCGCAGGTCCACAGGACTGATAAAGAAGGGGCGCTCGTGTACGAAAGCGACGGCAGTTCCTGGTGGCAGTACAACTGGCGCAACAACGAAAGAAGGGTGTTGACAACAAAGAGTGGGAGTTGATTCTTGAAGGAAGTCGTGAGTTACTCAATTATGCTGGAAACGAGGTAACGGAAATGTCCGATTCATACGAACAAAAGAAAGAGCAGTGGGAGCGTGAATTCGTGGAACCTTCGATTAAAAAGCATCCGGAACGCAAACCGACGTTTGAGACGGATTCCGGCATAGCGATCGAACGACTTTACTTGCCCGAGCCTTATGACTATGATGCGAAGAACGGATTCCCCGGCAAGTACCCTTACACTCGTGGAATATATCCGGACATGTACAGAAACCGTTTCTGGACAATGCGACAATATGCGGGATTTGGGACAGCTGAAGAATCGAACAAACGATATAAGTACCTGATTGCCAACGGGATCACTGGACTCTCGGTAGCGTTTGACCTGCCCACGCAGATGGGGTACGACTCCGACCATCCAATGGCAGAAGGGGAGGTCGGAAAAGTCGGCGTGGCAATCGACACCCTGGAAGATATGGAACGACTGTTCGAAGGAATCAATCTTCAAGATGTGACGACTTCCATGACGATCAACGCAACGGCTGCAATTCTTCTCTGCATGTATGTCGCGGTTGCAAAAAAACGCGGGGCGGATCTCAAGAAACTCTCAGGCACGGTTCAAAATGATATTCTCAAGGAGTATGCTGCGCGAGGCACGCACATTTACCCGCCGGCCTCGTCCATGCGACTCGTGACCGATGTCTTCGAATGGTGCAGTGCAAATCTCCCCAAATGGAACACGATATCAATCAGCGGTTATCACATCAGGGAAGCAGGTGCTACGGCTGTGCAGGAAGTGGCATTTACGCTGGCAAATGCCATTGCGTATGTTCAGTTCGCAGTCGATAGGGGTCTGGACGTGGACCGCTTTGGCGCTCAACTCTCGTTCTTCTTCAATGCCCACAACAACCTGTTTGAAGAGATCGCGAAATTTAGAGCCGCCCGGAGAATTTGGGCGGGAACTATGAAAAATCGATTTCACGCCCGGAATGAGGAATCGATGAAACTCAGATTTCACGCCCAGACCGGTGGTGCGACACTGGCTGCCCAACAAATTGACAACAACGTGGTAAGGGTGACGCTCCAGGCCCTGGCGGCAGTCCTCGGAGGAACCCAATCCCTTCACACGAATTCAAGAGACGAGGCACTCGCATTGCCGACTGAAGAATCGGCACGACTCGCGTTGCGGACACAACAAATCATTGCCCACGAATCCGGGGTTACCGACACCGCAGATCCCCTGGCGGGATCGTATTTTGTGGAATCACTAACCGATCAGATTGAAAAACGGGTTCTCGACTATTTGCATCATATTGATGCTCTGGGAGGAGCAGTCAAAGCAATTGAACAGCAATATTACCAGAAAGAAATCGCCGCCAGCGCGTATGAGTATCAAACGGCGATTGAATCGAAAAACAAAATCATCGTCGGCGTGAATGAATATCGAACGGAGGAAGATCGGCAACCGGAACTACTTCGAATCGATGAAAGTGTACGCGAACGTCAGGTGAATCATCTCAACGAAGTGCGACACAATAGAAATGAAAAGCAGGTGAGGGAGATTTTGGGACGTCTCGTTTCATCTGCCCGCGGCTCATCGAATCTGATCCCAGACATTATGATCGCAGTCGAGCGGTATTGTACGGTCGGGGAAATATCGGATTCTCTCCGCAAGGCGTGGGGCGAGTACTCAAGTTGAACACTCACTTCAAGAACGAACATTTTGAGAATCGCATTCAAAGTGCCGCTTTGTGATTTGACGAATGCCTGGATTGCCATGGCGGCTCGGCTTCGTAGATTGTTTTCTGTCATGCTTCTGATGATGAGTCCAACAATAGGTTTGATTATCGACTAATTGATAACAGGTAATTTGGAGCCATGAAGCTCCGCATTCTCAATAATCTTCCAGCGCGCTGTTATTGCGCGAAGGAATGGGTGCATTCGTCCGGCTTGCTCCAAAGCTTATTGACAACCCCGTTCCTTGAAGCATTGCTTCTTGTTTGCATGGTTGTCTCCGCAACTAACGTGTCGTATTCACAGCAAGTGCGGATGGTGATCGACGGATCAATTCGTTCACAAGACAAGCCTTTCCCTCCGACTACCCGGATTCGCATTCTTCACGATGATGGTTCGATCGACAGAACAGTCCGTTTCTACGATCCCCAGAGATATAGATTCGGTGTTCGTCTTTCTTCCACCGATGGCTTTGTTGAAAATGAAAATATCCATTTTCGGATCGTAGTAACCGCACAAGATTCATTCCTTGCACGCGCTGTCGGATCCCCTTTGAAGTTCAAAGGCACAAATGAACCAATGGCGGCACCCACGACTCGCGTCGAGTTGTTTAGGAATTCATTGCCTACTATCTATCGATCGTTGCGAGATACGACAATTAAGGAAAATCAACTCCTCAGATATCGTATGGTCGCTATCGACAATGACGATGATACTGTTCATTTTGCCCTGCGTAATGGACCTTCAGGCACCTCGATTGATACGATAACAGGAATATTCTCCTGGATCCCAACGTTTGATCAAGCCGGAAAACACAAAATACAATTCCTTGTTTACGATGGTTATGATACTGACGAGTCGCGAACGGCGATGATAACAGTGCAAAATGTGAACCGGCCCCCAAGAATTGTTGACAACGTCACCGATACCACGACGAGAGAAGGGGATACTCTTCGTTTCTCCATTGGGGCGTTGGATCCGGATGGTGATAAAATCTTCTATCGTGTGCAAGAGGCTCCGACTGGGTTATCGATCGATTCGCTTACAGGGAAGGTCGAGTGGATTCCATCATACGAACAGGCCGGTAATTATATTGTGCGCATCTTCGTCACAGATGGAGAACTATCAGACACATCCCGAAAACTCAGAATTGCTGTGTCCAATGTGAATCGACCGCCCATATTCGCATCGACAACATCTGATACAACGATCAACGAGGATCAGGAATTTGAACATCTCTTTGTCGCCACTGATCCAGATCGCGACAGCATCTGGTATTCTCTAGATCGCGGCCCGGCGGGTGCAAGTCTTACGCCTGCGGGAATTTTACGTTGGAAACCGTCATTCTTTCAAGCCGGGGAATATGAAATCGTCGTTGCTGCGCACGATAAGGAATCGTCAGTTGACTTCGAAGTGAAAGTACGTGTCCTTAATGTTAATCGGCCACCAAATCCGGTTGTATTGGGTCGGCCGGTCGCAAACGATACCGTGCGCCTCATTCTGAACACGCCGGTCCGCTTCACATGGTCAAGGTCAATCGACCCCGACACTGATGATATTCTGACTTATACTCTCCACATTTGGGGCAACAAACTCGATACAATGATCGATAATCGATCGGATACAACGTGTCTTGTGAACATAAAGCCATTTCTTCAGCCGGAATCCATCTATCGATGGAGTGTCATCGTAATCGATGGAACGACGAGTATCTCTTCCGCTGACGTATACTCGTTCAGGACCTCTGCAGGAATCCTGGGTTCTGCAGAGACGATTAGCGCGATCCCCAAGATCTATTTTCTAGAGCAAAGTGTTCCGGATCCGTTCAACCCCTTGACGTCAATCCGGTATGCGCTGCCTGAAAGAAGCTATGTCAAACTGACGATTTTTAACATGCTCGGAGAGTCCCTCCTCATTCTGGTTTCGGGTGAGAAAGATGCGGGAGTTTATGATGTTACGTTCGATGCAAGTGAGTTCACGAGCGGAGCCTATATGTTTCGACTTGACGCGCATCCGCTTTCTGGGAATCAATCGAAGGATTTCGTCAATACGAAGAAAATGTTTATTGTGCGGTAACGGCCAAGATTGCTATTGTGATAAAAATAAGATGGACCATACGTCTCCTCAAATGTTTGGACAACAGCCGTGAAGATTTCTAAATCCAATGTGAGTCTTCTGCGTTCGCTCACACAGAAGAAGATTCGGGAACGCGAAAAGAAATTCGTTATCGAGGGCTGGAAGCCTCTGAAAGATGCACTTAATTCAGACTTCCAATTCGAATTTATCGCGATGAAACGAGAATATGCGGAGGATCCGGATTATAGCTCATTTGTCCGCGAAATCGAAATGCGTGGAATCGAGCTAAAAGACATTTCAGACGCCGAGCTCAAACAGGTGACCGATACGGTGCATGCACAAGGTGTCGTTGCATTGCTTCAACAAAAGACACGGGATATCGACGATGTCCTCACAACCGAATCTTCACAGATCGTGTTCTTGGATCGCATTGCTGATCCGGGAAACATGGGGACGATAGTGAGGACGTGTGACTGGTTCGGCGTTGATTGCCTCATCTTGAGTGAGGGATGTGTGGATCTTTATAATGAGAAAGTGGTACGATCAACGTCGGGGTCCGTGTTCCACGTTCCGGTAGTCGAGCGTAAGGAGACCAATGCAATATTGCTGCAATTGAAGAATCAGGGATTTCAAATTGTCGCAGCGGCTGGAGATGCGAAACTATCGTATGTGGATGCGAAATATGGACACAAGAAAGTGATTGTCTTCGGGAACGAGGCCGGCGGCATACATGCGGATGCCCGCCGCGCTGCGGATGTGGTGGTGAGTATTCCACGGAGCGGGAAAGCAGAGTCGCTCAACGTGGCGATTGCCTGTGGTATCATTCTTTCGCATTTGAGGATTCGAGGATAACAATGTTCACGGCCGTTGAAGGATTCAAGGTGGGTCACTACACCGATCCCAACTCACTGACTGGATGCTCAGTTATACTCTGTCCCCCGAAAACAAGGGCGAGTTGTGAGGTGCGCGGAAGCTCACCCGGGAGTCGTGAACTTGCCTTACTTCAGCCAGATAAAAAGATGGATGAAATTCATGCAATTCTCCTTAGCGGCGGGAGTGCTTTTGGTTTAGCTGCGGCCGACGGCGTCATGAAATTCCTAGAGGATCGTGATGTTGGATACCCCACCCCGTGGGGAAAAGTCCCGATAGTACCATCTGCAGTGATATTTGACCTGAATGTGGGGAGACACGATATTCGTCCGAACGCAGATGCAGGTTATCAAGCGAGCAAAATTGCGTCTAGCGCCAACGCTGAGGAGGGAAACGTCGGTGCGGGGACCGGCGCAACCGTTGGTAAATGGAATGGTCTTGAGCACTGCATGAAGGGGGGAATTGGGAGCGCCTCGACTACAGTCGGAGATTTGGTGGTGGGATGTCTTGTAGTAGTCAACGCTGTAGGGGATATCGTGGACAAGACAGGCAAGATCATTGCCGGTGCAAGATCAAAGCAAGGTCATTTCTACGGAGAAACGGATCCCAATAGAACATTCGTCCGTGGAAAAGTGCTGGAAAAGACAAACACAACTTTGGCAATCATTGCGACGAATGCGGATCTTGGCAAAGTGGAACTTTTCAGAGTGTCGCAGAGGATGCACGATGGATTTGCCCGCGCAATTTTTCCTGTTCACACTTCCTTCGACGGCGATATTTCGTTTGCCTTATCTTGGGGAACGGTTCACGCGGATTTGGATTTCGTTGCGGAAATTGCCGCATCGATCACTGCGGATGCAATTCGACGCGCCGTTATGGCGGCAAGAACCACTCACGCCATTCCTGGATTGGCATCTCAAGAATAAGGCCTTCGATTCCGCCGGTGATTTGAAATCACCCAAAAATGGCTTATATTTTTCGCGTTCAAATACCCAAAAGATTCGTTTCACCTGCAGTGACCCTCGAAGAAATCCTGTCAATTCTTTCGTTGAAGGATGTCCCTTTAAGGTAGATATGCGCGTCAATTTGACTGGTCATGAAGGATTATGAGATGCAACTGTGAGCGCAAAAACCTGGACCACCCAAACCTTGCCTCGCATTGAGTGTTCAATCGTCGAACTCTGCGTCTTCAAGCGAACCAAAAAGGGCCCTCTTTTTCTTCTGCTCAAGCGATCATCCGGCGAGAAACTCTACCCCGGAATGTGGCAGATTATAACGGGAAAAATCAAGAGAGGCGAAAAGGCAATGTCTGCTGCTCTGAGGGAATTGATGGAGGAAACTGGGTTTTCGGCAATCCGATTTTGGGTTGCCCCGATCGTTGGATCGTTCTTTGATCCTTCAAAGGATCGGGTTCAAATGTGTCCGCTCTTTGCTGCGGAAGTTGCTTCATCGGCGTCGCCGAAACTTTCGGAGGAGCATCAGGAGTATGAGTGGGCCTCTTTCAAAAGGACCCAGGAGGTGCTGGTTTGGCCTGGACATCTTGATGCAGTAAAGATCGTTCGGGATTTCATCGTCGCAGGTCGGGAGGCAGCGAGCCTTACCGAATTAGAATCCGAAGTTTCAGAAAGGGACAAATCGTGAGTCTACTTGTTGTTGGGTCTGTCGCACTCGATTCAGTCGAGACCCCATTTGGGAAGGTCAAAGATGCACTCGGAGGTTCCGCAGTTTATATTTCCGTCGCTGCCAGCTATTTTACAGCGCCGGTTAAAGTGGTCGGAGTCATTGGAGGGGATTTCCCTAAGGAGCACATCGAGTTTCTCAAAGATCGTAATATTGATCTTGATGGATTGCAGATTATTCAGGGCGGAAGGACTTTTCGTTGGTCAGGGAAGTATCAATATGATCTCAATTCGAGAGATACCCTGCTGACTCAACTCAACGTGTTCGAGAAATTTGACCCTGTTATTCCCGATGCCTTCCAAAAATCATCATACGTTTGCCTTGGCAACATCGATCCCGTGTTGCAGCGCAAAGTTCTGGCGCAAACAAAGAAGCCGCGGTTAGTCGTTGGCGACACGATGAACTACTGGATCGAAACCAAGCCTAAAGAACTTCGCGAAACTCTCAAGGTGCTGGATGTTCTTGTGGTGAATGAATCTGAAGCCCGACTGCTCACAAAGGAGCCCAACCTCGTCAAGGCTGCGAAAAAGATCATCAAAATGGGCCCCCGTATTGTTATCATTAAGAAAGGTGAACACGGTGCCATGCTGGTGACCGAAGATACGATCTTCTCTGCGCCTGCATATCCGCTTGAGAACCTTTACGACCCGACTGGTGCAGGTGATACTTTTGCAGGTGGTTTTACCGGCTGGCTGGCAAAGACCGACGATATCTCGCCTGACAATCTCAAACGCGCTGTGATTTATGGGAGCGTGATGGCCTCATTCTGCGTGGAAAAGTTCAGCGTGGACGGACTGAAGGATCTTAGCAGCCTGAAGATCAGGGATCGGTATCATTCGTTTGTGGAGATCTCGAGATTTGACGAGAGGTGATAGGATTGAAATCACTGGAGTGGAAAGAAGGAAAGGTCCGGTTTCTCGACCAGACCAGACTTCCTGTTGAAGAATTCTATCTGGAAACAGGGGATCAGAACGAGATCGGCAAAGCCATCAAATGTTTGTCCATTCGTGGGGCACCGCTAATTGGTATAGCCGCTGCGTATGCTGTAGCCCTTGCCGCGAACAACTGTGTCGAAAACACCCCCTCCGGAATTACGGGCTACTTTGACAAAACCATCAATGTCCTCGCCGGCACACGGCCGACGGCGGTGAACCTGTTCTGGGCATTGAACCGCCAGAAAAGGGTGATCGAAGAAAACATATCGCGCGGCATTCAAGAGATCAGAAATTCATTACTGCTGGAAGCAAAACGTATTCACCGGGAAGATGCATTAATGTGCACGGCGATGGGGAAGTTGGGCGCCGATCTGTTGCCTAACGCGGTCACGGTGCTCACGCACTGCAACACAGGCTCATTGGCGACTGGCGGAATCGGTACAGCGCTTGGTATCATTCGTACATGTTGGGAACAACACAAGCTGAAGAACGTCTATATTGACGAAACGCGTCCCCTCTTGCAGGGGGCGCGCTTGACGGCCTGGGAACTCAAAAGTGATGGAATTCCTTTTACGCTTCTGACCGATAATGCTGCCGGTTTTCTGATGCAACAAGGAATTGTGAATGCCGTGATTGTTGGTGCCGATCGGATCGCATTGAATGGTGATGTCGCCAATAAAGTGGGGACCTACTCACTGGCCGTCCTTGCGCGTTTTCACGGTATCCCCATGTACGTGGCGGCACCGACCTCATCCATAGATTTTGAGACAAAAGATGGGAAAGCAATCCCGATTGAGCAACGAAATCCGAAGGAAGTCACCGAGACTTTTGGGAAGAAGGTCGCACCTGATACCACAATCGTCTATTCTCCGGCGTTCGATATTACGCCTGGGGATCTCATTACTGCCATCGTGACTGAAATTGGAGTGCTCAAAGGCCCGTACACGCAATCGATCGGGACCCTTCGTGCGCGCAATGCTATTTGAAAGTCGTTCATCCCCATGCTAACGAAAACCGAAGCCATCGTCATAAGGTCGATGAAGTATGGGGATTCGAGCAAGATTGTGACGTTCTACACACGTCAGTTTGGCAAATTGAAAGGGATTGCAAAAGCGGCAAGAAGATCGAACAATAAATTCGGATCATCTTTGGAACCATTGAGTCACGTAATGCTCGTCGTCTACAAGAAGGATCATCGCGATCTGCATTTGATTTCGCAATGTGACAGTATTCAGTCGTTTGGAAAAATTCACGATTCCATTGAAAGGATCTCCGTGGGTCTTTCAATCCTCGAGCTTGTCGATCATCTCGCTCACGAGGAAGAAGAGAATCCGCCGCTTTTTTCTCTCTTGCTCGAGACGCTGAACGCAATTGATCGGAGCACAAGGAATTACCAGTCCTTGGCGAGATCATTTCAGGTAAGACTTGTTTCATTGCTGGGGTATGCCCCGGCGCTGGATATCTGTTCAGAATGTGGCAGATCCCTGAAGGACGATGAGCAATCTTCTGATGTTGGATTCCAACTGTTAAGCGGCGCAATTATCTGCTCGACGTGCACCAACGCTCATCGCGCAAAGCGTGCAGTCGGATATACAACACTCTCCGCCCCTGCTCACAGGATTCTGCAGCGATTCCTCACGTCACGGATGGACAGCATTACCACAATAATGTACGGCGAATCAGTTGGGAACGAATTAGATGAAACTTTGCGTTTATATTTACGATATCACTTTGACAATATGAAGGATTTGAAGTCAACGCAGATTTTCAAATCGATGATTCAATAAAGCATCAAATTCGAGGAGGTTTGGGTTATGTCGTCAAAATCAATTATTACCGCAGTGGTTCTCATTGGGTTGGGCATCATATTTGGCGTTGTGCTCGTATCCAGCTTCAAAGGAGTGGATATATCGTTCGCTGGTGAAGGAGTTAAATTAGGGGCATCGAGTGCTCCTGTCAAACCAAATTCAACGTTACTCGCTCTCAATGAGGCTTTCCACGATGTCGGAAAAGCCGTCACGCCATCGGTCGTCTACATTCGAGTGGAGTCAAAAGCTGCGGAAGGTGGCGATGATGATTCACAGCGCTTCTTTCATTTCTTCAACATACCACATCAAATGCCTCAATCACCCGAAGTTGGCGCAGGCTCAGGAGTGATCATCAATGAAAGTGGATATATCCTGACGAATAATCACGTCGTTGAAAATGCCATGGCGAAAGGCATTGAAGTCACACTGAGTGACACAAGGAAGTTTCGGGGAAAACTTATCGGCACCGACAAATTGACTGATCTTGCCGTCGTAAAGATCGAAGCGGAAAATCTTTCCGTCGCAACGCTGGGAAATTCCGACGGTGTCGAAGTAGGCCATATCGTGTTCGCGATCGGCAACCCACTCGAACTGAGATCGACCATGACGGAGGGAATTGTTAGCGCCCTCGGAAGGAATTTGCGCATCATCGACGACAATAACACCGGATTTGCGATTGAGAATTTCATTCAAACGGATGCGGCCGTAAATCCGGGGAACAGTGGCGGTCCCCTCGTGAACATCAGTGGCGAAGTCATTGGCATCAATTCTGCAATTGCCACAACCAATGCACGCTATCAGGGTTATAGTTTTGCAATACCAATCAACTTGGCAAAGAAAGTTGCGACGGATTTGATCAAATTCGGGAAAGTCCGCCGGGGTTACATTGGTGTTCGGATTCAAGATGTCGACGCCGTCACCGCGAAAGCGGCAGGTTTGCCGAAAGCGGAAGGCGTTTTTGTCCGTGACGTGAACAAGAACAGCGCGGGAGAACAGGCGGGACTTCAATCGGGGGATATCATCCTCAGTGTCGATGGAAAAGAAGTTGACTCCCCCAATTCATTGCAGACCATCGTTGCGAATTATTACCCTGGCGATGGGGTAATCCTGAAAGTATTTCGTGACGGAAAGACGATCGATAAGAAAGTGATCCTGAAATCGATGGACGAAGAACAGGAAGTCGCGTCGAAGCAGGATGC
>CAZOIM010000042.1:0-2587 GCA_964579855.1 uncultured Ignavibacteriaceae bacterium
CGGAGAGATAAAAACGGGAGGCTGGCAAACAACTCCTTCGATCGGAGGGGGAACGGGAAGAAGGCTCAGAAGGTGCTGATTCGTTGAAAGCAGCGTTTCGGGTTTTCCACAGTCGTACCAGCCGTCGACGGGGAAGGTCTGCATCTGTTCTCCACGTTCGATCATCATCTGGAGTGCGTCAGTCAACTGGAATTCACCTTTGGTCCGGGCATTGGACTTGATCATTTCCTTCAGCGAATCCACGAGCATTTGTGGCTGCTTTATATAATAGAGGCCGACGACGGCCAGGTTGCTGGTCGGATTTTCTGGTTTTTCGATCAGTCTTGAGATAAATCCGTTGGAGGTTTCCGCGACACCGAAACGACGGGGATCTTCGACCTTTTTGACACCTATTGCGGTGTGCGAACTCGAGATCATTTTCTTTAGCTCGACATCGAAAATGGTGTCGCCGAGAATAATCAGGATCGGATCTCGCGAAAAAGTGTGGCGCGAAAGATATATCGCGTGTCCCAATCCCAAGCGCTCTTCCTGCTCCACGAAATCCACTTTGATCGTGTAGTGCTTCAGCACGTATTCCTTGATCATTTCACCCAGGTAGCCAATGATGATCGTGGCTTCCGTGAACCCGCTCTCAATGATGCTGTCGAGGATATGTCCAATGATCGGCTTGCCGCCGACGTTCAGGAGGACTTTCGGCACCGTGTACGTGTGCGGTCGCAGACGACTGCCGACGCCAGCGACTGGGATGATTGCTCTCATAATGGTTTTGGTTCTGTGTTTCTCAAAAAGGCTGTTCAAGATAATGAAGTATTGGTAGACAAACAAACAACAGCTCCTGCCGATTGCTTCACGGACGTTTCCTTGATTCTCGCAGTGCATTTCTGTATAATTCATCAAAATGGAGCGCAATCGTTGTGAAGAAAAAGACATCGTCACGCAAGCAACAGCACGTCGAGCTGACCGTGACGAGAGATGTCAATTTTCGGACAAAGACCACGGGATTCGAGCGATGGGAATTTCTTCACAATGCACTTCCTGAACTGAATTTTTCCGACGTCGATCCTTCCTGTTCGTTTCTTGGAAAGACGATGGCGCTGCCGCTTATCGTTTCCAGCATGACGGGCGGCTACGGCGACGCGCTCAGAATCAACCGCCAACTTGCTGAAGTCTGTCGTGAACGAAAAATTGGGATGGGTGTGGGGAGCCAGCGTCAAGCACTGGAGGATTCGAGCTTTCACCGTTCCTACTCTGTTGTCAGGGAAGTAGCACCGGATATTCCCATCATCGGAAATATCGGTGCTGCGGAAGTCGCCCGCCTCAAAGACGTTTCGCCCGTCCTGCGATTGAGCGATATGATCAAGGCGGATGCCTTCGCTGTACACCTCAATCCGTTACAAGAGTTGCTCCAGCCGGAAGGAAGTCCGGAGTTTGCCGGTGTCCTTCGCGGCATTGAACTCCTGGTAAACAATCTCCGCTTGCCGATCATTGTAAAAGAAATTGGCGCTGGTATTTCGGCGAACGTTGCGCGACGTCTTCTTGGGGCTGGTGTTTCCATCATCGATGTGGCGGGAGCAGGAGGAACAAGTTGGGCCGGCGTTGAAATCCTTCGGCGGAACAAGCAACCATCAGGAAAACGAGCCTCAAAGGTCAGTGCGGCGGAGGATTTTTCTGCACAATTCTGGGATTGGGGTATCCCGACTGTCGATGCCCTGAGGCAGGTATGCAGCCTCAAAGACCGGCATCCTTCGCTGAAAGTGATCTCATCCGGCGGGATACATAACGGATTGGACATCGCGAAATCGCTGGCGTTTGGGGCCGATCTTGTCGGAATGGCAAGGCCGATGATCGTGACTCTTGAGTCTGGCGGCGTTAGTGACCTTCACCGGTTGATAGCGAAAATCGAGATGGAATTGAAGGGAGCAATGTTTCTCACCGGTTCGAAATCGCTCCCGGATTTGCAGCATCAACAACTCATTCTGAAATAATGAACGTTGGATCAAATGGATTTTCTTGAGCGGTACAAACTGTACGTTTCGTATATCGATAAACACCTGGCAACGTTCATCAGTCGAACAATTCCCAAGAGCTTGTACGAACCGGCGAATTATATTCTCGAGGCCGGCGGAAAGAGAATTCGGCCAGTTCTTGTACTATGCGCGTGCGAAGCCGTGGGAGGGAAGAAAGAAGAAGCAATCCACGCCGCCGCAGGTCTGGAGATCCTTCACAATTTTACACTCGTCCACGATGACATCATGGATAACGCTGCGGCGCGTCGCGGCAGACCAACGGTCCATACCAAGTGGGATGCGAATGTCGCCATCCTTGCCGGGGATGTCCTGCTCGGCCTCGCGTATCGCGCCCTGCTCATGTCGAAGACCGATTCAGTCCATGAACTCGGCAGCATCTTCACGGAAGGAGTCATTGAAGTCTGCGAGGGACAGGCGTATGACAAAGAATTCGAGACGCGGAAACGCGTGAGCCTCGATGAATATCTGTTGATGATACGCAAGAAGACAGGAACCATGGTCTCCGTCGCGATGGAAGTCGGGGCGATTCTTGGCAACGGTTCACTGACGGAGAGGACTGC
>CAZOIM010000042.1:2687-10225 GCA_964579855.1 uncultured Ignavibacteriaceae bacterium
ACGCACATGCTTTCATGGTTTGCCGATATGCTTCTCGGCAGAAAATCGTAAGAGGAGGGATCGTACATCCGGAATGATTGAACAAGAAGTGACGATTAAGAACCGGGCGGGCATGCACACCCGACCGGCGGCAGCGCTGGTCAAGTTGGCTGCGAAATACAAGGCGGAATTTTTTATTGAGAAAGATGGTCTCGAAATCAACGGGAAAAGCATCATAGGAGTCATGACGCTTGCAGCAGAGCAGGGATCGACCCTTCTCCTTAAGTTTGATGGGGAAGATGAAGAAGCTGCCAGAAAAGAAATCGTCGGATTGATCGATCGTGGGTTCGATGAATGATCGACAGAAGCTTGCGTGAGTCTGATGACAGACAATAAACGACAACAAGAAGAGATTACGCTGAAAGGAATTCCGGCATCGCCAGGAATTGCTATCGGTCCGGCATTTCTTTTCCATAAAGACGGTCCTGTCGTCCACGAACGCATCATCAAAGACGACGAAGTTGACGCAGAGCTCAAGAAACTCTCCGGTGCTTTGACCCACGCCAAAAAGGAACTCTCGAAGATTGTGGAGTTCGCAGAGAAGCAGCTGGGAAGCAAACAGGCGAAGATCTTTGAAGCGCAGTTGATGATTCTGGATGACTCTGTATTATTTGAAACGATTCGGAAGCGCGTCCGCAAGGAACTCAAGAACAGCGAGTACATCGTTCGTGAGGAAATTGGCAAATATCACTCGATCATGCAGGCATCGAAGGATGAGTACACGCGGGAACGCGCAAATGATGTCGAAGACGTTCAGAACCGCGTCCTGCGCAATCTCCAGGAACAGCGTTTGGTTTCGAAAATTGACGGTTCACGAATCGTTATTTCGAAAAACCTTGCAGCCGCTGACGCTCTCATCCTGAGCCGGAACGATGTCCTTGGTTATGTGACCGAGATTGGAGGCGCGACATCCCACATGGTGCTCCTTGCCCGTGCCCTGAATATTCCGACCATCGTAGGTCTCCACGATGTCGGCATGATGATCCGTAAAGACGATCTCATTGTGATGGACGGTTACAGTGGCACCCTCGTGATCAATCCATCGCCGGAGACCAAAAAGAAATTTGAAGAGAAACGCAAAGAGCACCGGGAATTTGAAGGTCATCTCACCGCGCTCCGGGACCTTCCTGCCGAAACACTCGACGGGCACAGAGTGCAACTCTCGGCGAACGTTGAACTCGAAGAGGAGCTCGGCTTTGTTAAACGTCAGGGAGCCGACGGGATAGGGTTGTACAGAAGCGAAACGCTGCTTCTGGGCAAAGAAGTGTTTCCTACTGAAGAAGAACAGTACAAGCATTACAAAAATGTGGCAGATGGTGCATACCCGAAGCACGTGATCATCCGGACATTCGACATTGGTGGTGATAAACTGATGGCCCAATCGGTGAAGGAAAGCAATCCTTTCCTGGGCTGGCGTGGTATTCGGGTCATGCTGGACATGCCGAACATTTTTCTTCATCAATTGCGTGCCATTTTGCGCGCGAGTGCGAAAAAGAATATCTCCATTATGTTCCCCATGGTTTCGCATCTGAAGGAAGTCCGCAAAGCCAAGGAATTGCTCGAAGTTGCCAAACATCAGCTTGCAGAGAGAAAAATTCCGTATGATCCCGATATCCAGGTCGGCGTTATGATTGAAGTACCGGCGGCAGCGGTCATTGCTGAAGACCTTGCGCGAGAGGTGAGCTTCCTGAGTATCGGCACAAATGACTTGATCCAATACCTCCTTGCCGTTGATCGCGGAAATGAGATTGTTTCGGATCTCTATCAGGAATTTCATCCCGCCGTCATACGTTTTCTTCGACGGATCATAGAGCGCGGAAAAGGTGAAAATGTCTGGGTTGGAATGTGTGGTGAAATGGCGGGTGATCCGCTGGCGACCATGCTTTTGCTGGGACTCGGGCTGGATGAATTCAGCGTCGTCCCGCATGTGCTCCCTGAGATCAAAAAAATCATCCGCTCCGTCCACTATTCCGAAGCAAGACATCTTGCGGAGAAGGTGTTGACGATGGAGACAGAAGACGAAATCGAGAACTACCTGAAAGAAATCATGAAGCTCAAGTTCCCGGATATCCCTCTCGAATAGGATGACGGGTCGCTGAACCTGCAAACGACGAGTCTACACCAAGCACGCCAACAGAAAGAACGCATCCTCTATGAACCTCGAAGAAATTCATCGCGTCGACCCCGACGGTATGTATAAATGCATACTCGATTTTCCGAAACAGGTTGAAGAAGCATTCAAGATCGGAAAGTCGGCCGTCGTCCCCATCAAATCTCGCGGGGTGACTTCCATTGTCATCACAGGACTTGGCGGATCAGCCATCGGAGGCGATCTGTTGCGCGCGTACCTTGCTGATGAAATAGCGGTTCCGATCACTGTGAACCGGCACTATATTCTTCCAGAATTTGTTGGCTCAAAGACGCTGGTCATCGTTTCAAGCTACTCGGGGAACACGGAAGAAACGATTTCAGCTCAGAGGGATGCGACGAAGCGCAAAGCAAAAGTTCTTTGTATCAGCACAGGCGGCGAAGTGACGGATTTTGCATCGAAGCATAAACAACCGTGCATCAAGACTCCGGGTGGATTGCAGCCGAGGGCGGCGCTCGGATATTCGTTTTTTCCGCTGTTGGTTGCACTGGGAAAATGCGGATTCGTTCAATCCAAAGACAAGGACATCCGGGAGACAATTGCATTGCTCAAGAAAAAAGCATTGCAGTATGGAAATGCCGATGACAATGATAATCCTGCACTCGCATTGGCTGAAAAACTACACGGAAAGCTCCCGATCATCTACTCCTCTTCACATCGGTTGGACGCAGTCAACCTGCGGTGGCGTGGACAGATCGAGGAGAACGCCAAACAGCTTGCGTACGGTAACCTCCTGCCTGAGATGAACCACAATGAGCTGGTGGGTTGGAACATGCTGAAGGAATTGCTGGAGCAGACACACGTCATCTTCCTCAGGGACAAAGGCGAGCATTCGCGGGTCTCGGTGCGGCATGACATCACAAGCAAAATCATTGCTCAGTACACTTCGGGCGTCACTGAGGTATGGAGTGAAGGCACATCGTTGCTGACACGATTGTTCTCGCTCATTCAATTCGGCGACTGGGTGAGTTTCTACCTGGCAATTCTCAACAATCAAGACCCTACACCGGTCAAGGCGATTGATCTTCTCAAGACACAATTGGCTTCGGTACGGTAGCAATCCAATTCCTGCCTGCAAGGAGAAAGCGGTGGCACAATCCAAAGTGAAGTTCTTGTAACGTAACACATTTTTCGGCAGCCTTGGGAAAAGTCGCCGCAGTGAAAATCATCCTCCGATATTGTCTCCTTTCCTTGTTCCTCAGTTCCTCAGTCACCGCACAATTCTATTATTTTGGCAGGAACAAGGTTCACTACACGGATTTCGAGTGGAAGGTCATGCGGACCGAGCATTTCGAGATCTACTTCTATGCAGGGATGGATACTCTGGCACGGCAGGGCGCATACTTTGCCGAACGGAGCTACGGAATCCTTCAACAGAAATTTAATTCTTCCATTCTCCACCGGATCCCTCTCATCTTCTACAGCACCCATCTGCATTTTGAACAGACCAACACGACGCCGGGGTTCGTCTCGGAAGGTGTTGGAGGGTTTTTTGAGTTCCTTAAGGGCCGGGTGGTGATACCGTATGACGGTTCCGCAGAACATTTCCGACACGTTATTCAGCACGAACTCGTACACGTGTTCATGACCAGCAAGATCGGAAGAGTGACAAGGGATCACCGTCAAAACACCGATATGTCTCCGCCTCTGTGGTTCACGGAAGGATTGGCGGAATACTGGTCGACTTCGTGGGACACGCAAGCGGAGATGGTTCTACGCGATGCCGTCCTTAATAATTATGTCGTCTCACTCAGTGACATGGACCGCATCTACGGATCGTTCCTGATGTACAAAGAGGGACAAGCAATACTGGATTTCATCACGACGGAATACGGCAGAGAAAAAATCCTGCTGCTTATGGAAAATTTCTGGAAGGAAAAGAATTTCGAAGGCGATTTTCGAATAACGCTTGGAAAAGACTACAAACAGTTCGACCAGGAGTGGACTTACTTTTTGAAGAAGAAATACTATCCCGCGATGAAGACGGAGGATATGCCGAGCAGGGTCACAAAGAACGTGGTCGATGTCGGGTTCAACAGCAAGCCGGTGTATTACAGCGTGGGAGACAAACATTACGTCTATTTCATCGGTAACCGATCAGGATATACGGATTTGTACCGCGTTGATCTCGACAAAAAGAAGGCGGAACCGGAGGTTGTGATAGCAGGAGAACGTTCGAACGAGTTTGAAGCCTTTCACTTATTCCAGAGTCGGATAGATATTTCGAAGAACGGACTCCTCGCATTCGTTACGAAGAGCGGTGAGAATGACGTCTTTCATCTGTATGATGTCAGGGAACAGAAAATTGAAGAAACAATCCGGTTCAGTAATCTCGTCGTGCTTGGGTCTCCTTCCTGGTCTCCCGATGGAAAACGATTCGTCTTTTCTGCGGTGGATAAATCGGGGGCATCCGAATTGTATGTCCTCACTCTGGATCCAAGATCGCTGACGCGTCTGACCAACGATTTCTATGATGATAAAGACCCTGCCTGGTCGCCTGATGGCTGCGAAATCGTATTCAGTTCGGACAGGACTTCGTACGGCGAGAATGGGAAATACAATCTGTTTGTCTACCAACTTCGCGATTCAACCATTGAATACCTTACGCTCGGCGACGAGAGTTACGGCTCTCCTGCCTGGTCTCCCGATGGGAAATGGCTCGCTTTTACTTCCGACAAAGGGATTTCGCAAAATGTATGGATGATGAATATGCGAGACAGCTCGCGAACCGGTCAGCGGCAGACAATCCACCAAGTCACCGATTTTGTCACAGCGGCATTCGATCCGACATGGGGAGATCGGGATCAGATCATCTTTTCGACATTTGAGAACTACAGTTTTCAAATCAGCAAAGTGGACGATGCAATTGCGTTGTACGATTCCTCGAAGATTATTGAGTCGTTTGACTATTCGGAACGTGGCAATGCATGGGCCGCAAAGGAAATACAGTCTGACAATGTCCACGAGCTACGCCCCTACTCGAAAAAATACACCTTGGACGTTGCGCAAAGCGTTGTTTCGACGGATCCGATCTTTGGGACAACCGGGGGAGCGGCGTTGGCCATGAGCGATATCCTCGGTAATGATGAATACGATTTTCTCATTTTCAATACAGCCCAGACACGCGACCAGCTGCTCGACAGCTTCAATTTTGCCATCTCACGATATTCCTACGGTCAGCGTGTCAATAGCGCATACGGTATCTTTCGATTCGCAGGCAATCGCTACGATCTGACAGATCCGGACCTCTTCTATTATGAACAGGCATTCGGAGGATATTATGTCTTGAGTTATCCGCTCTCGAAATTCAATCGCATTGAGGCAGGCATCATTGTAACGAATTCCGATAAAAACAATTACACAGCGTTGTTGCCCAGAAAAGCATTACTCATGTCAAATTCAATCTCCTACATTTGGGACACATCATTGTGGGGGCCGAGTGGTCCGCTTGACGGCGACAGATTGAAGCTTGAACTCGCGTACACGACCGACATACTCTATTCGAATGTGGACTACTACACCGTAATCGCAGATTATCGGCATTATGAACGGCTTTCCAACCGAATCGCACTCGCTTCCAGGATCAACCTTTGGTATAACGACGGGCTTGAAGCCCGCAGATTCTTCATGGGCGGCAGTTGGGATCTTCGCGGATGGGATCTATGGTCCATTCGTGGCAAAAAAATCTGGATCGTGAGCGAGGAACTTCGATTTCCGTTCGTCGATCAGTTGGGTCTCAGGTTTCCGTTTGGAGGAATATCCTTGGGATCAATCCGATCGGCGATCTTCGCTGATTTCGGCGGCGCCTGGGATGACCAGTATACGGAAACCAAAGGAGACTTAGGGGTTGGGTTTCGCTGGAACCTTGGGGGCGTTCTCGTGCTGCGATATGACATCGGGAAGCGTATCGAGAACAATATGACAAGACTCCAGGAGGGTCTGTTCTATCAATTCTTCTTTGGATGGGACTTTTGATAGTAACGATGCGATGAGAGTACTGAGCATTACGACGAACGAAATCTGCAGGCGATTGTTGATTGGAATACTCCTGCCAGTACTCCTGTGTGCCTGTGAAGGGCTAACGATCGATCGCGTGGTTAAGGTCTCGCCATCTGATTGGACAACATTGGGCGGATCCCCAACACGATCGAATCAGTGTGCCTCTTCTTTGACGCCTCCGCTCCGTCAGGTTTGGCAATACGATGCCGGGAGCGGAATTACCGCCACACCGCTGGTGCGCGATAACATTGTCGTTGTCAGCACGCTCAAAGGAGAATTTCATGCAGTGAATCTTCTCACCGGCAAACGCATCGGATATATTACGCTCGATGGACCTGTGACAGGCACTCCTGTCTGGAGCGCATCAGTAGTGTTATTCCCGATTTCAACAGAGACCGAGACTATTGAGGCGATCAACATTGATAATGGCACCAAGAAATGGAAGGCAAAGTTTGGCCAGTGCGAGTCATCGCCACTATTGTATGACAAGAATCTTTATGTCACTTCTTTGAACGGCAACCTCTATTGTCTCAATGCTGCAAACGGAGACAAGGTCTGGGAGTACAAGACTGCCAATGAGGATCAGGCGCAACCGATTCGTTCGTCTCCTGCGACGGACGGTACGGTGATCGTGTTCGGATGTGATAACGGCATGATTTATGGAGTGGACCGGCTCGCGGGAACTGAACAATGGAAGTTTAGTGCAGGCGAAAGTATTTTCGCTTCGCCGATCGTTACAAGAGGTCGCGTTATTGTGGGATCACTCAACGGAAAGGTCTACAGTCTCGATGTTCGAACGGGGAAGATGGTATGGTCCTTCGACACAAAGTCGAGGGTGTTCGGGTCGGCGTCCACGAATGATACCCTCTTATTCGTCGGAACAACCGACGGCCATTGCTATGCTCTTGATGTTGACCAAGGGACTGTGGAGTGGTCGTTTGAAGCAAAAAGTGTAATCAATTCTGCGCCGCTCGTCGCCGGGAATCTCTTGTGCATCGGCTCCCTCGACAAAAACCTGTACATACTCGATCTTGCAACCGGAAGACAAGTGTGGCAGTACGAATCCGAAGGGCGAATTAAGGTGTCACCCGTCCTCTGCAATAGAATGTTACTCGTTACCTCGGAAAATAACTACGTGACCGCTTTCAAATGAGGAATGCATTTTGAAGACTCTTCTGGTTCTTGTGATCATTGTTTGCTTCTCTTCGCTCGGATCGGGGCAGAGCGCCGAAGATTCGACGAAGTCCGCTACGAGACCTGACTCATCGGATCGGCTCATGAACATCGGATGGCTTTCCGTACACAGCGTGCCCGAAGGCGCAGAGGTCTTTGACGGATCGAAGCGGATAGG
>CAZOIM010000042.1:10325-21274 GCA_964579855.1 uncultured Ignavibacteriaceae bacterium
GCGTACACTGCGGGAGCAACGATGGTTCTCTCCGGTGCTCTGTCTGCCTACTTGAAGACAAAATCAGACGACGATTTTGCAGCCTATGTTGCTCATCCTGATCCGAATGTTCTATCCAGAGTCCACCGGCTCGATACTTGGGCGGGAGTTTCTTTGTTTGTCAGCGAGATCAGTTTTGGAGTGCTCGCGTATCTCCTGCTTACGGAATTATAAAATCAATTTTGGGAATATCTTCGTTCAACCCCTCCAACGAGCTGTCGCGGCCCTATTATTGTCTTGCATTTCAGAGTTACGGACGATATATTAATCTGCAAATTTGTTAGCAGATACCGATCAGTCAGTCTCCTCACGCAATTCCGCCAAAAAGATGTCGTCAGAAGAATACAATTTCCTGCGCAATGTGCCCATCTTTGCCGATTTGGAAGAGAAGGAACTTGAAAGAATTGCAAAGCTCGGCACGCGGCAGAAGTACAAACGGGGCAACATTGTTGTCCTGGAAAAGGAAAGCGGCGCCGCTCTCTTCGTGATCATTTCGGGGAAAGTGAAAGTCGTACGGACCGATGAGGAAGGGCGGGAAGTAATCCTCTCGATGTTCGGACCCGGTGAGTTCTTCGGAGAGATGTCGCTGCTCGATGGATTAGCGCGGTCAGCAAGCGTTGTTGCGGTTTCGAAGTCGGAACTGTTTATGATTTATCGACGGGATTTCCTCGAATCACTTCATCAGTTCCCTGCGATCGGGATCGCATTGCTTGCAGAAATGGCTATGAGACTGAGAAAAGCGGATATGCAAATAAAAAGCCTTTCACTGAAGGATGCTGCGGGACGAGTCGCAAACGTTTTGCTTATTTTGGCTGATGACGTGGGAGTATTTCGAAAGGGAAAAGTCGAGATAGACGATTTACCCCTTCAACAAGACGTTGCGAATATGGCGGGGACTTCGCGCGAGACCGTTTCCCGGATGCTGCACGAATTTGTCCGGGAAGGTTCCATCCACCTGAAGGGGAACAAACTGACCATTAACGACTACGAAGCATTCCGGAAAACGCATTTATAATGCCTTGCACGGACCCTGTGCTGAGGAGATCGTTAGTTGAGAGGAAAAGATAAAAGCGATGCCTGAGATGGTGGAGATGGAGCAAGGAAAGAGTGCATCCCCTTCCGAGAATATTCGAGCAGACCTTCATTTACACACAGCATATTCAGACGGTGTCTTCACCCCTCGTGAAATCGTGGACAAGGCCCGGTCGGCCGGAATTTCTACGATCTCCATAACCGATCATGACAACGTTGGTGGCATCGAGGAAGCTTCGGAATACGGCAAGAGTGTGGGGGTTGAAGTAATCGCAGGGCTCGAACTGAGCGCTGCGATGGGGGAAAAAGATGTTCACATCCTCGCGTATTTTGTCGACCCCAAGAATCAGAATCTGCTGGACTATCTCACATTTTTCCGGTACGAACGGCTGAAGCGGGCCGAACGTATTGTAGAAAAGCTGAACAAGATTAACATACCCATCAAATTCGAATCCGTTCAGGAACAAGCAGGCGTCGGATCGTTGGGGCGACCCCACATTGCAAGTGTCTTGATGGAAGAGGGGTTTATTGATTCCTATCGCGAAGCGTTTTCAAAGTACATCGGTGTTGGCGGACCCGCATACGAGAAGAAGTTTCAATTAAGTCCGGAAGAAGCCATCCGTTTGATCTCTGACTCCGGGGGCCTTTCATTTCTCGCTCATCCGGGTAAATATACTTCGGAAGTGGAACTTGCTCTTTTGATAAAAGCTGGCCTCGACGGAATTGAAGTAGTCCATCCTTCACACGACGGATCTCGCCAGGAACACTATCGCGGTGTCGTGAGTCAGTATTTCTTGCTGGAAAGTGGGGGCTCCGATTTTCACGGGGGCAAGAAAAATGACGACTATTCGTTCGGAACATTTTGGGTTCCGATTCAAGTCGTAAACGCCATGAAGAAAAGACTGTTTTCCTAAGCGCCGTAAGGTGGTAGATCTGTGCACATCCAGAGGTTTGCAGTAACAGTATTGTTGAGCGGCATCCTTGGTCTGTCCTACTGTATAGCCCAGCCAAACCAGACCAATCAATGGCGTAACTTCACCGATATGAAGTCGGTGCGGTCTATTGGGTTCTCGTCGGAGCGTCTCGTGGCGGCCACGGGGGGCGGAATGTTCATGTACGACAAGAGTGTCGACCGATACACGAACTGGACAAATTCCGAGAACCTGAGTACGAATGATTTGACTTCGTTGATGGTCGATAGAGCAAATCGGATTTGGGCAGGGTCTTCGAACGGTGCCATCGACGTGTTCGATCAAAACGCCGGTTCGTGGCGGTCGATTCAGGATATCGCGAATTCCAGCCGTCCCAAGAAGGCAATTCGAGGGTTCTATGGAAGTGGGGACTCGGTCTTTGTTGTTTCGGATTTTGGGGTGTCGGTGTTCATCGTTTCCCAATGGGAATTTGGTGACACATACGCAAGTTTTGGATTTCCGACACAGGCTTCATTATCTCGAACAATCACGTGGCATAATCGGATTTACGTCGGCAGCGATCAAGGAGTGGCTTCGGCTTCACTTTCATCGCCAAATCTCTCAGCGCCGACTTCCTGGACTACCTATTCCAACGCCCAGGGACTCTCTGCAAACGGTATCACTGCGATGACAGTTTTTCATGATACATTGCTTGTAGGATCCCCCAACGGCATCTTCTTCTTTACAGGCAATTCATTTCAATTGGTGAGTTCAGCAGTCGGAAAGTCCGTGGTGGACATTGCTTCCACGCAGAATGCGTACTTCTTCGTCTGGAATGGTGCAAGCGGATTTACCACGGAATCCATCGGTCAGGTAAACGGGGTTTCTCAAATTGTTGCCACCAAGGACTCACTTCAAGCTTCTTCGCTTGCTATGAATTCAGCAACATCTGAAATAGCCGTGGGTAGCACCGACAACGGTGTTACGGTATGGAATGGTTCAAATTGGAGTCTCAGATCGCCCAATGGCCCCGGAGCGAACCTTTTTACGAGTCTCTGTGTGACCGCCGACGGTATTCTGTGGTCAGGTACTGGACTCGGCGGTGGCGGAAAAGGATTCTATCGTTATGACCCTTCATTGGCGGAAGGATTCCAGTGGAAGAATTTCACGGTAACAGACAATCCAATTTTGGGTTCAAACGATTACTACAAAACATCGTTGCGTCTCAGTGGTTCCGTATGGATGAGTTCGTGGGGGGATGGTGTCATAGAAATTGCGGCTGATACGATCCGAAGGAAGTTAAATGCAACAACCACACCTTCCTTCGCAGCCACAGTGCCCCCGCCGACTCCGCAGGGTCCGTTTTTTGTCGTTGTCGGTGGGATTGCCGCGGATCCCCAGGGAGTGAGTTGGTTTGTCAACAGGACTGCGGTGAATGGGAATTTTCTCGCAGAGCTGATAAACGATACCACGTTTCAGTACAAGCGTTGTTCGTCAATACCATGCAACGGATTTTTCTCATCCATCGTTATCGATCAAAACGGGACAAAATGGATGGCGAATTCCGAGCCATCTCAGAAATTTCCTAACGGTCTCTATTACTATAATGAAGCTCTCTCTGTCAGTGGAACGGCGAACACAGGCGGCTGGGGGCTGATGACCATAGATGATGGGCTTCCGAACAATACAATTTTGGCGCTGGCGGTCGATCAAGATAACAGCGTCTGGGTGGGCACTGATCTCGGTGTTACCATCATTACCGATCCTTTGAATCCACTGACCAGTAGGATTTCTTCCTACCCGCTGCGCGAACAATCAATCCAGGCAATTGCGGTGGATGGCCTCAACGACAAGTGGATTGGCACAAAAGAAGGAGTCTTCGTCGTCAATTCCGATGGAACGCTGTTGATCAGTCAGTATACGGTCATCAACACCGGCGGCAAGCTTGTCGACAACGATATTCGGTCCATAGCAATCGACCAACGACGAGGGATTGCGTACATTGGAACCCAAAATGGTCTGTCGAGCCTTCAAATCCCGGCGGTTCAACCACAACAGGCTTACACGAAGCTCGAATTTGGCCCCAATCCTTTTACTCTCCCCAATTCGCAACCGTTGACGATCAATAACCTTGTTTCGAATTCGACGGTCAAGATCCTCTCGATCAATGGCACCCTCATCGTCGAATTCCCGGCGCAGGGTGGTGGGCGGGCCTTCTGGGATGGAAGAGATCGTCGGGGAAACTATGTTTCGACAGGAATTTACTTTGTTGTTGCCTTCGCAGACAACGGAAACCAGGTCGCGAATGGCAAAATTGCGGTCGTGCGTAAGTGATGGGACGGCCTCGAACGGAATTCATCTTGTTGTATCTTCATAATCCACGAATCAGCAGATCATTATAACGGGAGGCAAGGACGTTGGAAAACAACTACAAAGATGAAATCTTCACGAAACGTGTGCGCGCAGGGAAACGCACGTACTTCTTTGACGTGAAATCGACCAAATCCGAAAAAGACTTCTACATTACGATCACAGAGAGCAAAAGAATTGGTGAAGAGGAGTACGAAAAGCACAAGATCTTCCTGTATAAGGAAGATTTTGAGAAATTTCGGGATGCGCTCTCCGAGACCGTTGAACATGTCAAAAGCCAGCTGTTGCTGACTCAGACGTCTGAACCCGGTGTCGTCGCCGAAAAGCAGTTATAAGAGTTTTTGAATTCAGAGAAATTCTCCACTTTGGTATCTGGAGAATCATCGAATATCTTCGTTGATGAGCGCAGATGACTGCGGGCATTATTCTTGCATCTCTTCAACGATTTGATTATATTTTCTGAGGCTTTCTGAGGAAAGCCGCGATTATTTATCAAAATGCGCTGATTACTACGGAAGCAAGGTTCACGCCTTGCTTTTGTGTGTATAGCGATGGTTCTGTCATGGAAGAGTTGAGTGGTGAGTGATCTGACAATCAATATCTCACGGTTGTCGGAAGGGTCTCATGAATACGATTTTGAGACCGAACCGAAAAACCTGGATCTGGATGCCAGATTCGTGGATCGCGTCGTTGTCCATGCGGATCTCGAAAAGACAGGCCGTCAGATATTCCTCAGAGTCAAGGTTGGAACGAAGGCCCATTTCATTTGCGACCGATGCCTTGACGATTTTGGGACCGACCTATCGACTCAGTATGAGATTGTCTTCATTACGGATGCAAGCGCGGAGCAGGGAAGTGATGAAGAAGAAATGCAGTATTTGGGGCTGGATGAGACCACCATCGATTTGGGAGAAGATGTACGGCAGTTTCTGATTCTGGCAGTTCCGCTGAAACTCTTATGCAAGGAAGATTGTCAAGGTCTCTGTCCAAAGTGCGGATCAAACAGGAACAAAATCAAGTGTGGTTGTCGGGAAAACGACGCGGATCCCCGATGGGAAGTTCTGAAAAAAGTGTCGTTGAAGTGAACCGGAAGACGAATCGAAAATAGAACTACAACGACTCAGTATTATTTGAAGGAAGTACTCCATGCCAAATCCGAAGCGCCGCCATTCTAAGACCCGCGGCAGAAAACGCAGGACGCATTACAAGGCGTCCGCGCCGTCTATCCAAGAATGTCCGAACTGCCACGAAAAAAAGTTGCAGCATCGGGCATGCCCCCATTGCGGCTACTACAATGGTCGTATCATTGTC
Source organism: uncultured Ignavibacteriaceae bacterium (assembly GCA_964579855.1). Classification (GTDB taxonomy): domain Bacteria; phylum Bacteroidota; class Ignavibacteria; order UBA10030; family UBA10030; genus JADGQA01. The sequence goes on from CAZOIM010000042.1 coordinate 15,989, forward strand.
GCCCCTAAAGAAGCGTAAGACCCCAATCCCGCGCTGAAGACGTCCGAGTACACCGCCTACTCTCAAGTATGGATTCGTCCTTAAAACTGAGGATTGCTGTCGATGCGATGGGAGGAGACTTTGCTCCAGTCAATGAAGTGGCTGGAACGCTTGCTGCTCTGAGAGAAACAAATAATGCCTTTGAAGTTTTGCTGGTGGGGAAGGAGCAGGAACTCCGAACGCAATTGCAGTCTGCTCACGCAGAAGGACTTTCGTGGTCCATCGTTCCTGCAACCGAAGTCATTACCATGGACGACTCGCCGACGGCTGCCCTGAAGCAAAAGAAAGACTCTTCACTTGCCGTCGGGATACGGTTGCACCAGGAGGGAAAAGCAGATGCTTTTGTCAGCGCAGGAAATACAGGAGCTGTTCTGTCCGCTTCGACACTCATCCTCGGCAGAATCAAAGGAGTGAGCAGGCCGACCATCGGAACGTTCCTTCCAGCTGAAGGTGGCTTGTGCCTCCTCGTCGACGCTGGGACGAATGTTGACTGTCGTCCAAGACAACTGTTCGAATTCGCAATCATGGGAAGCATTTACTATAGTCTCGTGACGAAAAAAGATCGACCAACTGTCGCGCTTCTCAATGTCGGAGAAGAAAAGGGCAAAGGGACGGAAGTTGTTAACGAAGCGTACAAGATGCTCGAATCAAGCAATTTGAATTTTATTGGAAACGTCGAAGGAAGAGACATCTTGAAAAAAAAGGCGGATGTCGTTGTGTGCGATGGTTTTGTCGGCAATATCGTTCTAAAATTTGGCGAGAGCATCCCGGGTTTTCTCAAAAGCAGGCTCACAAAAATTGCGAATGACGGAATTGTTCAGAAATTGATTGTCGGACTTGCCAAGGGGTCACTGAAGAACGCATTGAAGGACTTTGATCCGAACGTCGAGGGCGGCGTCCCGGTCCTCGGTGTAAACGGCATCTCGATCATTGGTCACGGGAGCTCAACCCCGACAGGAATAAAGAATATGATTCTGCGCGGCTTTGAAGTCGCACGAGTAGAGCTTCACAAACATATCGAGGAAGCGCTGAGCGCTTCTCTCACATACGGGCAGCCTGATGCATCTGTCGCTGCTGCGGGACACGAGGGAGTATAACGCATGGGTTCTCGAAAAGCCACGATCACTGCTGTCGGACACTATACCCCGGAAAAGGTTCTGACGAATGCGGATCTTGAAACAATGGTTGAGACGAATGATGAATGGATTCGGACGAGGACCGGAATTCGTGAACGACGAATTATGGAAAACGGTGCGTCTTCCGACATGGCAGTGAAGGCAATTGAACACTTGCTGTCCAGAAGAAAGATCAGCGCGTCCGAGATTGATGTCATCATCGTGGCTACGGTGACCCCGGATATGTTTTTCCCCGCGACGGCGTGTATCGTTCAGCAGAAAATTGGCGCGACAAAAGCCTGGGGCTTTGACTTGTCCGCAGCGTGTTCCGGATTTCTGTTTGCATTGACGACAGGAGCAAAGTTGGTGGAATCAGGTGCATACTCGAAGGTACTGGTCGTCGGAACGGACAAAATGAGCAGCATTGTCGATTACACCGACAGGAACACCTGCATCCTCTTTGGAGATGCGGCCGGCGCGGTTCTCCTCGAGCCAAGCAGCGAGGATGGCTACGGCATTATCGATAGCAAGTTCTACGTCGATGGTGCAGGCGGTCAATATCTTTGCATGACAGGAGGGGGGAGCCTTAACCCTCCTTCCCACCAAACCGTCGACAAAAAAATGCATTACATTTTCCAGGACGGGAAGAATGTCTTTAAGCTCGCCGTCAAAGGAATGGCAGACGTCTCTGCAGAAATTCTGGAACGCAATGGTCTGAAGGGCGACGATATTTCCTGGCTCGTTCCCCATCAGGCGAATCTTCGGATCATCGATGCAACCGCGGATCGCATGGGTATACGCCGGGACCAGGTGATGATTAATATCGACAAATATGGCAATACGACGGCCGCAACAATTCCATTGTGTCTTTCGGAGTGGTGGGAATGCGGCAAGCTGAGGAAGGGTCAAAATATCGTCCTGGCTGCGTTCGGCGCCGGTTATACGTGGGGAGCGACGTACATTAAATGGTCGCTTCCGAACCCTCAGAAGCCCTGAAGTATGAGCACGGTCGCGTTCGTATTTCCCGGACAAGGTTCGCAATACGTTGGGATGATGCGCGATCTCTATGATCGCAGCGCGGAAGCAAAATCGATCATCGAAGAAGCAGACGCTATCCTTGGATTTTCGCTGAGCAAGATTTGTTTTGACGGTCCTGAAGAGGAATTGAGGCAGACAAAAAACACGCAGCCAGCAATTTTTCTTCACTCGATTGTTCTTTCAAAACTCTACAATGGTTTACGAGCGACAATGGCGTCGGGTCATTCGTTGGGTGAATACTCCGCCCTTGTTTTTGCTGGCGCACTCACGTTCCAGGATGGGCTCAAGCTCGTGCGTCTTCGGGGTGACCTGATGCAAAAGGCAGGTACGGAGCAGCAAGGTACGATGGCGGCCGTTGTCGGCTTGGATCCGACGAAAATCGGCGAAGTATGTTCCGAAGCCTCTGCTGTCGGAATCGTTCAGGCTGCGAATTTTAATTCGCCGGGTCAAATCGTCATCTCCGGATCGGTGATCGGTGTTCGGAAAGCGATGGATCTTGCGAAGACTCGTGGTGCAAAACTGGTGAAGGAACTTCCAGTGAGCGGCGCGTTTCATTCGCCTCTCATGGAGTCCGCAAGAAACGGATTGAAAAGTGCCCTCGATGAAACGAAGATCCATAATGCTCGGATTCCGGTTTACGCAAACGTCACCGCAAAACCGGCTCAGGAGGCGTCTGAGATACGGGAGTTGCTGGTTCGGCAATTGACGAGTCCGGTCCGGTGGGAGGAAAGTATCGCGAATATGGCGGCGGACGGAGCGACGACATTCGTAGAACTGGGACCCGGTAAAGTTCTTCAGGGACTTGTGAAACGGATTGTACCGAATGTTGAAGTTCGGGGGATTGATAAGTACACGGACATAACGGATTCCCTTGATGTCAAGACTCATCAGCCCGGATGATGTTGCACTGATAGTGGAGAAGACCCGATCGATCGGGATGCGAAGAGTCCTGAAAAGAATTCTGGGAACTGATGGTGCAAGGACAGAAGACCAGTGGAGTCAGATTTCATCGAAACGGTCAAACTGGTGGGATCTCGATGCGGTAACAAAAAGATGGAATTGGTTGATCACAGGCAGTCCGGATCTGGACTACCAGGATTATGTGACGAAGAAGTATTTTCATCGTCGGAAGGGGTTGAAAGCGATTTCAATCGGTTGCGGAACTGGCCGAAAGGAAATCCGGTGGGCGGAGACGGGAAAATTCAAATCCATCCACGGGTATGATATTTCTGAATCCCGAATCGACCATGCCCGAGAGCTTGCACGCAAGAGTAAGTGGCACGCACGATTGGATTTCAACGTTGGAAATGTCTATGCGTTGGATCTTGCGAGACAGTCGTTTGATCTCGTGATCTTTGACAACTCTTTGCACCACTGCTCGCCGTTGACTCAGGCCGTTGAACGAGCGAAGCAATGGCTGACAAACGATGGAATATTGGTCCTCAACGAGTACGTAGGGCCAAACAGATTTCAATGGTCTGATGGTCAGGTCGCAATGACGAATGCTCTGTTACAGTTGTTGCCTGCCCGGCTGAGAAAGAAAAACGATGGAAAAGTGAAGGATCGGATGCTGAGGCCGGGTGCATTAGCCATCAGGATGAATGATCCTTCAGAAGCTGCCGAATCAAATTCGATTCTGGACGTGGTCGAACGACACTTTGAGGTCCTGGAATTGAAACCCTATGGGGGTACGATCCTGGCAAATCTGTTGAAGGACATTGCTCACAATTTCTTAAACGGAGATCGCGAATCACGGGAATGGCTGGCGTTCCTGTTCAATGCTGAAGATCGCTTGATTGCATCCAAGGAGATTTCCAGCGATTATGTGTTTGGAGTGTACAGGAAGCAGATCCGAAGGAACCCGGTTGGTGCCAACTAATTTCATTGAGTTATTCCTCGAAATGACACTATAGAATCCAATGACGTTGTTTGATAAGGTTGCGCTCGTTACCGGAGGGTCAAGAGGAATAGGCAGGGCAATTGCGCTCGCGTTGGCTGAAGAAGGCGCTCATGTCGCCTTTACGTTCAAGAGTGCATCAGAGGCGGCCGAAAAGGTCAAGCAGGAAATTGAAGCCAAGGGGAGGAAGGCACTTGCTATTCAATCGGATGCTAAAGATATTAATGGAGCCCAACAAGTTGTCGACAGAGTCATCAAAGACCTTCAGCGGATTGATATCCTTGTCAACAACGCAGGGATTACCAAGGATACCCTGTTGATGCGCATGAGCGAGCAGGATTGGGACGATGTGCTGGATACGAATCTGAAAAGCGCCTTCAATTTTTCGAAGGCAGTCTGTCGTCCCATGATGAGCCAGCGTGAGGGCAGGATTGTCAACATCAGTTCCATTTCGGGCGTCATTGGGAATGCAGGCCAGGTAAATTATTCTTCTGCCAAGGCGGGCATGATTGGTATGACGAAGTCTCTTGCGAAGGAACTTGCTTCGCGAAACATCCGGGTCAATGCCATTGCACCCGGCTTCGTCGACACGGATATGACGGTAAACCTTACACCACAGCAGCGCGAAGCGCTGTTAACCATGATTCCGATGAAGCGAACTGCCAAACCGGAAGAAATTGCAAACGTTGTCGTCTTCCTCGCGTCGCCTGCATCGAGTTATATGACCGGTCAGGTGCTGTGTGTTGACGGCGGAATCGTAATGTAAATTCAATAACTCATCTTCATCTATTAACCGAAAGGAGCCGTACCATGGCTGATGTTGCAGCGAAAGTGAAAGAAATTATCGTGTCGAAGCTTGGAGTCGATGCCGCCCAAATTACGCCCGAAGCATCGTTCACCAACGACCTCGGAGCAGACTCACTCGATACCGTCGAACTCGTGATGGAGTTCGAAAAGGCGTTTAATATCCAGATCCCGGATGAAGACGCGGAAAAGATTGGTACGGTTGGAGACGCAATACGGTATCTGTCTACGAAAGCGGCCTAACGTTCGGCTCCGTTTCTGCGGTATAGTTCCGCAAAGACTCTGAAATAGATTAATTATGGAGAGGTCCGTGGTGTTTGCTGACCCTCCTTGAACACCGAAGAAAGTGACTGGTCATGGGGTTCCCTGATAGAAATCGAAGAGTTGTTGTCA
>CAZOIM010000043.1:0-1346 GCA_964579855.1 uncultured Ignavibacteriaceae bacterium
AAAAGTCCTGACGGATGCGGCGATTGAATCAAAAGTGGATATGCTGTTGGGTCTAAAGGAGAACGTGATCATGGGCCACCTGATTCCAGCGGGCAGCGGACAGAAGAAGTTCAGGGAGGTCATTGTCTCCGGTTCGGGACCTGAAGAGATCGAGGTCCATGAGGCAGTCGTTGAAGATGACGCAACCAAGGTGAAAGAAGTCAAGAAAAAGGTGAGGGTGTCGGCATAATTCAAACAATTAGGTCACAGATTCGTTGACATTCTCGATGAATATCGTTATATTAAAAGCCTGATTTTTTGGCAAAATTCCGATTTTCAATAATGGAGTCTACAGTACGTGCCGACAATTAATCAAGTAGTTCGGAAGAGTAGAGAAAGAGTGCTTTGGAAAAGCAAGTCTCCGGCTTTGCAGGGTAGTCCGCAAAAGCGGGGGGTTTGCACACGGGTATACACGACAACTCCGAAGAAGCCGAACTCGGCACTCCGAAAAGTCGCACGTGTAAGATTGACCAATGGTATAGAGGTTACCGCTTACATTCCCGGTGAAGGTCACAACCTTCAGGAGCATTCGATCGTTCTGATTCGCGGCGGGAGAGTTAAGGACTTGCCGGGTGTCCGCTATCATATCATTCGCGGATCGCTCGACACTCAGGGGGTTCAGGACCGCAAACAAGGGCGTTCAAAATATGGAGCAAAGAGGCCAAAGTAGAAGCTCATGAGAAAGAAGAGAGCCACAAAAAGGTTAATTTCGCCGGACCCGAAGTTTAATGATCTTCTCGTCTCGAGATTTGTCAACAGCATCTTGCAGCGAGGGAAGAAACATTTGGCCCGGAAGATATTGTATGATGCGTTATCAATGATTGAACAGAAGTCCAAGAACAATCCGCTTGATGTGTTCAAGAAAGCTGTCGATAATGTGTCGCCTTTGATAGAAGTAAAGGCGCGAAGAGTTGGTGGAGCTACCTATCAAGTCCCTACAGAAGTTCGCCCCGAGCGGCGAACCGCTCTTGCTATCCGCTGGTTGATCTCCAACGCAAAAGAACGCTCGGAGAAATCCATGTCGCAAAAGCTGGCATCGGAACTTATGGCAGCATTTGCGGGTGAAGGTGGAGCAATAAAAAAGAAAGACGACGTCCACAGAATGGCGGAAGCCAACAAGGCTTTTGCTCATTTTCGCTGGTAAGTTCGCAATCTAACTGATTAGAGATGCCGTGCTGGAGAGGCCGTGGCGTCTGGTGATGGTCTGGAAAACGTATGCCTAGAGAGTACTCATTAGACAAAACAAGAAATATCGGCATCATGGCGCATATTGATGCCGGTAAGACTACAACGACCGAAAGAATTCT
>CAZOIM010000043.1:1446-21183 GCA_964579855.1 uncultured Ignavibacteriaceae bacterium
GCAGGAGCGGATTTCCTCGGCGTAGTTGAAATGATGAAGAAGCGCCTGAGCGCGAATGCCGTCCCGGTCCAGTTGCCAGTGGGTGAAGAAGATATGTTTGCCGGAGTCATCAATCTTATTTCGATGAAAGCTCGTATGTATCACGAGCATAATCAAGGCATGACGTGGGATGAAATCGAAATACCCGAAAAATTGAAGACGAAGGCTGCTGAATATCGCATTAAAATGCTCGAAGCCGTCGCCGATGAGGATGACACTCTATTAGAGAAATATCTCGAAGGAAAAGAAATCTCTCCTGACGAAATCACGACGGTGTTGCGAAGAGCAACGTTGAAGAACAGCATTATTCCGGTTCTCTGCGGGTCATCGTTCAAGAACAAGGGAGTCCAGCAATTGATGGACGCGGTGGTTGATTTCCTGCCTTCTCCTCTTGATATCAAAAGCGGGATGTTACACGGCCATCATCCGCACAGGCACGATGACATCGTACGCCAGGTATCCGATCAGGAAAAGTTTACGGCTCTCGCGTTCAAGATAATGAGCGATCCGTTTGTCGGTCGTCTCACGTATTTCAGAGTGTACACTGGCACTCTGTCAGCTGGATCCTACGTTTATAATGTGGTTTCCGATAAAAAGGAACGGATTGCGCGCATTTTAAGGATGCACGCCAACCATCGGGAAGAAGTACAAGAAGCATTCGCAGGGGATATCGTTGCTGCTATTGGATTGAAAAACACGAGGACAGGGGACACCCTGACTGAAGAAGACGATCCGATAATTCTTGAGCAGATGATTTTCCCGCAACCCGTGATCGACGTTGCGATTGAACCGAAGACCAAGGTTGACCAGGAGAAAATGGGTGAGGCGCTCCAACGGTTGGCGGAAGAGGATCCGACATTCAGAGTTTCTTCCAACGAGGAAACAGGACAGACGATTATTAGTGGCATGGGAGAACTTCATCTTGAGATCATCATTGACCGGATGAAGCGAGAATTCAGAGTTGAAGCAAATGTCGGCAAACCCCAGGTTGCCTACAAGGAAACTATCACGAAGAAGGTCACTGCCGAAGGAAAGTTCATCCGGCAGTCCGGCGGACGCGGTCAGTACGGTCACGTATGGTTGGAAATTGAGCCGAACGAAAAAGGAAAAGGCTTTGAATTCGAAAATGGAATCATCGGTGGCACTGTTCCCAGGGAATACATCAAGCCAACAGAACAGGGTATTTTCGAGGCCATGAAAAATGGCGTCTTGGCCGGCTATCCCGTCGAGGATATCAAAGTCAAATTGATTGACGGATCGTTCCATCCCGTGGATTCATCGGAAATGGCGTTCAAAATCGCTGGGTCGATGGGATTCAAAGAAGGTGCTCGAAGAGCGGGACCGGTTCTTCTTGAACCGATCATGGCTGTCGAGGTCGTGACACCCGAAGAATACATGGGCGATGTCATGGGTGACCTGAGTTCGCGCAGGGGTCGCATTGAAGGTATGACGTCCCGCAAAGATGCACAAGTGATCAAATCGATGGTTCCGTTGTCCGAAATGTTTGGATATGCCACGGCGATGCGTTCAATGACGCAGGGACGAGCGCTCTACACTATGCAATTCTCCCACTATGAACCGACACCGAGAAGCATCTCTGACCAGATTATCGAAAAAGTCAAAGGAAAAGAAGCTGTTCCGGTTTCGTGAATTTGAGAAGCACAACTTAGAAACCAAGTCAACATAAGGAGATCCTTAAATGGCAAAAGGTAAGTTTGATCGCAGTAAGCCACACGTAAACGTCGGCACGATTGGACACGTTGACCACGGAAAGACAACCTTGACCGCGGCCATCACGATGGTGCTCGCCAAGAAGGGACTTTCGGAAATTCGAACATTTGATTCGATCGATAATGCCCCTGAAGAAAAGGCGCGTGGAATAACCATTGCCACGGCTCACGTTGAGTACTCGACGGAAAAGAGACACTATGCACACGTCGACTGCCCGGGTCACGCTGATTATGTGAAGAACATGATCACCGGTGCAGCTCAGATGGACGGAGCCATTCTCGTCGTTGCTGCAACCGACGGACCGATGCCCCAGACTCGCGAACACATCTTGCTCGCGTATCAAGTTGGCGTACCGAAAATGGTGGTCTTCATGAATAAAGTGGATGCTGTCGACGATCCTGAACTCCTTGATCTCGTTGAACTAGAACTCCGCGACCTTCTGAAGAAATATGATTTTCCAGGAGATGAAATCCCGATTATCCGGGGATCTGCACTGAAGGCAATGGAAGCGGCTCTCAGGCCCGATTCAAAACCTGATGATCCGGCGTTCAAATGCATCATGGATTTAATGGATGCCGTCGATTCGTACATCCCCCTCCCAAAGCGCGACATCGAGAAGCCATTCTTGATGCCTGTTGAAGACGTCTTCTCAATCACTGGTCGAGGTACTGTTGGCACTGGCCGTGTCGAACGTGGCCACTGCAAAGTTGGCGACGAAGTTGAGGTCGTGGGTCTTGGTGCTCACAAGAAGACTGTTGTGACTGGTGCTGAAATGTTCCGCAAGGAGCTCGATGAAGTGATGGCGGGAGACAATGCCGGACTTCTCTTGCGTGGAATCGAAAAAACCGATCTCGAGCGTGGCATGGTCATTGCGAAACCGGGATCAATCACACCGCACAAGAAATTCACGGCTCAGGTTTACGTCCTTAAGAAAGAAGAAGGTGGACGTCACACGCCGTTCCTGACAGGCTATCGACCGCAGTTCTATTTCCGAACAACGGACGTCACGGGTGTGGTTACTCTTCCGAGCGGAGTCGAAATGGTTATGCCTGGCGACAATCTGGATGCTGTCAATATCGAACTCATTTCTACCATAGCGATGGAAGAAGGCTTACGGTTTGCTATCCGTGAAGGCGGTCGGACTGTTGGTGCCGGCGTTGTCACAAAGATTCTGGAATAGAATTAAACCACGCGGAAACTCCTCGGGGTTTACTTCGAGATGGTTCATAATAGACTAGGAGCAGTCATTGGCTGGCCAAAAAATAAGAATTAAGCTTAAATCATACGATCATAACCTGATCGATAAGTCTGCTGAGAAGATCATCAAGACTGTTCGCTCGACGGGTGCGGTTGTTTCCGGACCGATACCACTGCCGACAAAGCGAAGTCTTTACACCGTGAACCGATCTCCACACGTCGACAAGAAGTCTCGCGAGCAATTCGAGACTCGCTCCCACAAGCGACTCATCGACATTCTGAACGCAACCGGCAAAACGGTGGATTCTTTGCAGAAACTCGAACTCCCCGCCGGCGTGGACGTGGAAATCAAGGTATAGGTGATCGAAGCACTCAACGGTTTTCGATCGATTTGTGATTGAGGTCTCTGCCGAAGGGGCTTCAAATGGATAAGGAGCAAAATGGTGCGAGGCATCTTAGGTAAAAAAATTGGTATGACAAGCATCTATGACGAGAACGGGGAATCCGTTCCCTGTACCATTATAGAGGCTGGTCCGTGCTTTGTGACTCAAATAAAAACAAAAGAGAGGGATGGCTACGATGCCGTCCAGCTTGGGTTTGAAGAGCACAGAGAGCGATTAGTCAACAAACCGCTCAAAGGTCACTTCGCGAATGCACACGTGAAGGCAATGCGATTGCTCAGCGAGTTTCGCGAAATGGGCTTGAACGGTCTTCAGCTCGGATCTGAGGTGAAGGTTGATATTTTTTCGCAAGGGGAGACTGTTGATGTGATAGGCAAATCGAAGGGACGCGGATTCCAGGGCGTTGTGAAGAGGCACCATTTTGGCGGAGTCGGTATGACGACGCACGGTGCGTCGGACCGCGTTCGGGCCCCCGGCTCGATTGGTTCCAGTTCCTATCCTTCGCGTGTCTTCAAAGGCATGCGAATGGGTGGTCGTATGGGATTTGAGAAGACAACGGTGAAAAACCTGAAGGTTGTCAAAGTAATTCCCGAATCCAATGTTCTCATTGTAAAAGGATCTGTCCCGGGAGCAATTAACGGATATCTCGAGATTGTCAAGGATCACTAAGAATCCAAGGAACGGCGACAATGCAAGTTGATGTCTACAAAATAGATGGTTCCCTCTCGGGTGAAAAGATTGCACTCGATCCGGGTATCTTTGAAATGAAACCCAATGATCACGCAATCTACCAGGTGGTCCGAAGCATTCAGGCGAACCAAAGGCAGGGCACGCACAAAGTGAAACCGCGCAATGAAGTTCGCGGCGGTGGAAAGAAGCCGTTCAAACAAAAGAAAACCGGACGGGCCCGTGCAGGATCGACACGATCTCCTTTGTGGGTTGGCGGCGGTTCGATTTTTGGTCCTATGCCCCACGACTATGTCGTCAAGCTTCCTGTTAAAGTAAAGAAACTTGCGCGCAAATCGGCGTTGACCTACAAGGTTCAGGAAAACGGGATCATGGTAGTCGAAGATTTTGATTTTGATGCACCGAAGACAAAGTCCATGGCCACGATTTTGAAGGCTCTTTCGCTGGATAAGAAGAAGACTTTGCTGCTCACCCCGAAGACCGAACGACAGTTGCTCAAATCGGGAAGAAACATTCCGACACTGGCGGTGCGAGAAGCGGATAAGGCGTCGACGTTTGAAATTCTCAAGAACCAGGTGTTGCTGATCCAAAAGAGCGCAGTAGAAGTATTGCAGAACTCTCTCAAGAACTAGGACGACTGATCATGGCGGATATAATTGCACGCCCAATATTGACAGAAAAGATGACGAAGCTCCAGGAAGTCCGGCAATATGCTTTTGAAGTGCCGTACACCGCAAACAAGATTGAAATCGAGCATGCTGTCGAGAAAAAATTCAAAGTGACTGTACTCAGCGTTCGCACTCAGCGGATCAAAGGAAAAGAAAAAGTCCAATTGACTCGTCGGGGGAGATTCGCTGGCAGAAAAAGAAATTGGAAGAAAGCACTTGTCACACTCAAGGTTGGTGATAAAATCGACTTTTTTGAAAACGTTTGATTGAGCCAAACGCGGAAATTCTATGGCACTGAGAAAACTTAAACCCAGAACGGCTGCGACTCGCTTCTATTCGATTTCAACGTTCGAAGAAGTCACGAAGACTTCGCCGGAAAAATCGCTCGTTCAACCGAACAAGAAATCGGGTGGACGCAATAACCTTGGTCGCATCACCTCGCGCCACCGCGGCGGAGGGCATAAAAGGATGTATCGTATCATCGATTTCAAACGTGACCGGCGCGGAGTGTTGGCAAAAGTTACGGCAATCGAATATGACCCCAACCGTTCTGCGCGCATCGCATTGCTCCAATATCCCGACGGTGAGCGACGCTACATTATTGCTCCCGATGGCTTGAAAGTCGGGACGAGTGTTATGGCTGGACCCGAAGCCGACATTCAAACTGGTAACGCGCTGCCGTTGAAAAATATCCCGGCGAGCACATTTGTAAATACGGTGGAGATGATTCCGGGTAAGGGAGGACAAATTGGACGCAGCGCCGGAAATTCACTCCAGCTGATGGCCAAAGAAGGCGACTATGCGACGCTGAAAATGCCTTCTGGTGAAGTCCGCAAATTGCCCATAGACTGTTATGCAACCATAGGTGTGGTAAGCAATGGTGACCACGAGAATATCAGCGTCGGCAAAGCCGGTCGTTCACGTTGGCTTGGCATTCGCCCGCAGACCCGTGGTATGGCAATGAACCCGGTCGATCACCCGATGGGTGGCGGAGAGGGCCGGTCAAAGAGCGGCGGAGGCTATCAGCATCCGGAGTCTCCCTGGGGACAGTATGCAAAAGGTTTGAAGACTCGAAAGAAGAAAAATCAGTCCAGCAAGTATATTGTCACACGAAGAAAGTAAGAAACGATTTCGTTCATTCAGTCGGATTAAACACGTATGAGCCGCTCTGTAAAAAAGGGTCCGTTTGTCGACACAAAGCTTCAGGCAAAAGTCGAAGCATTGAACAAGTCGAACCAGAAAAAAGTAATCAAGACGTGGGCGCGTTCCTCCACGATTATCCCGGACTTTGTCGGGCATACATTCGCGGTGCACAACGGAAACAAGTTCATTCCTGTGTACATACACGAAGCGATGGTTGGTCACAAACTCGGCGAGTTTGCCCCGACGCGAATATTTAGGGCGCACCCGGGAATAAAGACAGAAAAGACAACGACACCCGCTGCAGCATAAGTAGATCGAGGAATTTCATGGAAGCCAAATCAATCAACAGATATGTCGGGACGTCGCCTCGCAAAATGAGGCTCGTCGTTGACCTGATCCGCGGCAAAGCCGTCGAAGAAGCTCTTTCGATGCTGCATTTTGTCCCCAAACACGCGGCGAAGACGGCAGAGAAGGTGTTGCGATCAGCTATTTCGAACTATCAAAACAAGGATGAAGCGGGTCGAGTTGATACTGCGACTCTCTTTATTAAGACCGCATTTGTCGATGGCGGACCGATGGCAAAGCGCGTTCTTCCAGCGCCAATGGGCAGGGCGTTCCGGATTCGGAAACGGTCGCATCATATTACGATCATCATTGCTCAGCGCGAAGGTGTGAAAACAGAACGGAAGAAACAGACAACGCAAAAAACAAAGAAGGCTGTAGAAGTAAAACAACCTGTAGCAAAAGAAAGTTAATCGGAGGACACTTGGGTCAAAAAACCAATCCAAACGGATTTCGGCTTGGCGTCGTTCGCCAGTGGGATTCAAGCTGGTACGACGACAAAAGTTTTGCGGGAAAACTTCAGGAAGATCTTGTCATACGTAACTACATTCGCAACAGACTGAAGAAAGCCGGAATCGCCAGAATCCAGATCGATCGTACGCCAAAGCGTGCCGTCCTTACGATCCACACATCACGTCCGGGAATTGTTATCGGAAAGAGCGGAAAAGAAATTGCGCAACTTGAAGAAGAATTAAAGAAGGTTACATCGAAGGAAGTGAAGATCTTGATTCACGAAATCAAGCGTCCCGAGCTGGATGCCTCGCTTGCCGCAGAAGCAATTGCTGCGCAATTGGAAGGCAGAGTGTCATTCAGGCGCGCGATGAAGCAATCGATTACCGCTGCAATGAGGATGGGTGCTGAAGGGATCCGCGTAAAGTGTGGAGGCCGCCTCGGAGGCGCAGAAATTGCCAGGACGGAACAGTATAAAGAAGGTCGAATACCACTTCAGACATTGCGCGCAGACATAGATTATTCTGGAGCAACGGCGTTCACGATCTATGGTACTATTGGTGTAAAAGTGTGGATTTGCAAAGGCGAAATTCTTGGAAATGCTTCAAAGTAAGCAGGAGTCCGTACCGTTATGTTAATGCCAAAGAGAGTAAAGTATCGTAAGACGCAGCGCGGCCGGATGAGAGGCAAAGCAACGCGTGGAGCCACTGTCGCGTTTGGTGATTTTGGGTTAAAGGCCCTGGAACCGGGTTGGATTACTCAGCGCCAGATCGAAGCGTCACGTGTTGCATTGACCCGCATGATGAAACGCGAAGGAAAAGTCTGGATTCGGATATTTCCTGACAAACCGGTCACAAAGAAGCCGGCGGAGACTCGTATGGGAAGTGGCAAAGGGATTCCTGAGTTCTGGGTGGCTGTGGTAAAGCCGGGTCGGATTCTTTTTGAACTCGGCGGAATCACGAAGGAAGTTGCCAAGGAAGCGATGAAGCTCGCGGAACATAAGCTTCCGATCAAGACCAAGTTTGTTGCCCGCATTGACTACGAAGCGTAGCGAAGATATCAGGAACACGAGGAACGTATGAAAGCATTTGAATTTCGGAAATTGTCGGACGTGGAATTGAGAAAGAGAATTCAGGAAGAACAAGAGAGTCTTTCTCACTTAAAATTCCAAAGCGTCATTGGCCAAATCCAGAATCCGATGAAAATTGGTCAAATAAGAAAAGACATCGCCCGGATGAGGACCATCCTGCGCCAACGAGAATTTGAACAGGTACCACAGCCTGTCGTCACGAATACTGAGAAAGCCCAATAGCCACTGTCTATGACAACACAACAAGTAGCCGAAGCGGAATCTCGCAATCAACGGAAGACAAGGATTGGCAAGGTCGTGAGCAACAAGATGCAAAAGAGCATCGTTGTTTCGATCGAGCGCAGAATTGCTCATCCGCTGTATAAAAAGTATTTCCGTCGCACCACGACACTGATGGCCCACGATGAAAAGCGTGAAGCAGGAATTGGTGACGTTGTAAAAATCATGGAAACAAGACCCCTCAGCGCACGGAAGCGTTGGAGGTTGGTCGAGATTCTCGAAAAAGCAAAGTAATCGAACTCAGGCACTATTATGATCCAGGAAGAAACAAATCTTGTGGTGGCCGATAACTCGGGGGCGAAAAAAATCCGCTGTATCCGGGTCTTGGGTGGTCACGAGCGCCGTTACGCGGGCGTTGGCGACATGATCGTCGTTTCCGTCAAGAGTGCCATTCCGGGAGCACCAGTGAAAAAGGGCGAAGTCTCGAGAGCGGTTGTTGTCCGCACGAAGAAAGAAGTCAGACGCAAGGACGGTTCATACATCAGGTTTGACGAAAATGCAGCTGTTCTGTTGAATGCGCAGGGTGAACCCCGGGGCACGCGCATTTTCGGCCCCGTCGCACGCGAGTTGCGTGAACGCCAATTCATGAAAATCATATCACTAGCACCAGAGGTTCTGTAAACGACTATGGGACGAAGTCTGCACGTACATAAGAATGATTCGGTTGTGATCATATCCGGAAACTCGAAGGGGAAACAGGGAAAAGTTCTCAAAGTATTCCCCAATGCTCAAACCGTGATTGTTGAAAGCGTCAATATTGTAAAGAGGCACACGAAGCCTTCACAGAAGAATCCGCAAGGCGGGATTGTGCAAAAAGAAGGGCCGATTCAAGTCTCGAATGTGATGGTGCTGGATCCAAAGACCGGCAAACCCACGAAGATCGGCTATGCTCACGTTACAGATCCTACGAGCGGTAAACGGAAAACCATGCGTATCAGCCGCAAAACCGGCGAGATGTTTTAGGAATAAGAAGAACTATGGCGAAAGAGAAATCACAAGAGAAAGCGCAAGAAAAGGCACCAGCGAAAGCGCAAGAGAAGGCACCGGCGAAAGCCCCCAAAGGTGAAAAGCCCGTTGCTGAAAAAAAAGCCGCGGTAATTCAGGAAAAGGGAGTACCAGCCCGACTTCGCGAACGCTATAAAAAGGATGTCGTCAGTGCGCTGATGAAGCGTTTCAGCTACAAGAGCCCGATGCAAGTCCCGAGACTTGAAAAAATTGCCGTCAACATGGGTGTCGGACTTGCAACGCAAGATCCCAAGGTCCTTGACGTCGCAGTTAAAGAACTTGAGGCTATTACGGGCCAAAAAGTCGCCATCACGAAATCAAAGAAGGCAATTTCCAATTTCAAGCTGCGCGAAAACCTGCCCATCGGCTGCCGTGTAACATTGCGCAGGGACAAAATGTATGAATTTCTCGACCGTCTGATCAGCGTTGCATTGCCTCGTGTGCGTGATTTCAAAGGCGTGCCTGACAAGTCGTTCGACGGACACGGAAACTACACGCTTGGCATCAAAGAACAAATCATTTTCCCTGAGATCGATGCCGACAGAATTACCCGCGTGAGCGGCATGGATGTTACGTTTGTGACAACGGCAAAAACCGATGCGGAGGCGTATGAGCTGTTGAGGGAACTCGGTATGCCATTTGTGAAACGTCAGGAAGTTGTTCAGACTCCAACCATTGCAGGACCACAATAGAAAGAAGGAGACGGCTTGGCACGCTTAGCAATGATCGTCAAGGCGAAGAGAACGCCAAAGTACAAAGTGAGACAGCATAACCGGTGTGGGATTTGTGGCAGACCCAGAGCATACTACCGAAAGTTTGGGATATGCCGAATCTGTTTCCGAAACCTCGCTCTCGATGGAAAAATTCCGGGTGTGCGCAAAGCAAGTTGGTAGATTAATCACGAATTCAAAAACCGAAGGAAGTCTGCACGATGTCAGTTACTGACCCAGTCGCCGATTTGTTAACTCGAATCCGTAATGCCTGCAGGGCAAAACACCGCCGTGTCGATATCCCCTCTTCCATACTGAAGAGTGCTGTCGTCAAGATTCTCCTGGAGCAGAAATATGTTTCCAACTACACGGTCTTGACCGATGGTAAACAGGGGATTCTTCGAGTCAATTTAAAATATCACGAAGGAAAGCCGGTCATCCAGGGTTTGCGACGTGTGAGTAAACCAGGACTCCGCCAGTACCGTGGAAAAGATGATCTCCCTCGCGTTCTGGGAGGTTTGGGTACCGTCATCGTGTCAACCTCAAAGGGTGTCATGACCGGGGCACAAGCCAAGAAACAAAACATTGGCGGGGAAGTCCTCGCCTATGTCTGGTAATCGATAGTGTACTTCTGAAAGGAAACGAAGCGTGTCGCGAATAGGTCGTAAGCCAGTCCAAATTCCCAAAGGTGTAACGGTAAAGAGCACGGACGGGACTGTCTCGGTCAAGGGACCGAAGGGCGAATTGTCCGCAAAAGTTCATCCGAATGTATCAGTCAAGGTGGAAAGCGAGACAGCGCTGGTTTCCCGGGCATCAGACACCAAGAAAGATCGTGCTCTGCACGGTTTATGGCGGGCTCTTCTCCAGAACATGATTACCGGCGTTACGGAAGGCTACACCAAAAAACTCGAAATCGTCGGCGTAGGGTATCGCGCTGAACTCAAAGGGAAGAAATTGCAGCTTCAAATTGGATACAGCCATCCCATTCTGTTTGGTCCACCGGAGGGCATCAAGATTGAAGTCCCTGTTCAGACCAATATCACGATTTCGGGTGTGGACAAACAACTTGTTGGACTCGTTGCGGCGAAAATTCGTTCATTCCGAGAGCCAGAACCATACAAGGGAAAAGGTATCAAGTACGAGGGTGAATATATCCGTCGTAAAGCAGGAAAGGCCGCTGCAACAGCAGCTACGAAGTAATTGCAGGACTTGTTAAGGACACGTTGAAGCCATGATCAAGAAGAATACGCAAGAACGCCTTCTCAAGAAGAGAGCGAGAATCAGAAAACGGATCTCGGGTACCACGGCACGTCCGCGGTTCACCGTGTATCGAAGTCAAAAACATATTTATGCCCAGATCATTGATGATGTTTCGGGAAAAACTCTCGTCACAGCATCGACGCTCTCGAAAGATCTGAAAGAGGAGATTGATAAAGTGAAATCGCCGATGGCAATCTGCAAAATGATCGGCGTTGCAACAGCAAAGAAAGCTCTCGAAAAAAATATTCACGAAGTCGTGTTCGACCGTAATGGTTATCTGTACCACGGGCGTGTCAAAGCCATCGCTGATGGTGCACGCGAAGCCGGGTTGAAGTTCTAAACAAGAAGATCATTCTACCTACGAGTGTATTGAATATGGGAAAAATCAGAGCCAGTGAACACGAATTGAAAGACAGACTTGTTCACGTTAATAGAGTGGCCAAGGTTGTCAAAGGCGGACGTCGATTCAGTTTTAACGCTATCGTTGTTGTCGGAGACGGCAATGGCCATGTCGGCATCGGTCTTGGCAAAGCGAACGAAGTCGCAGATGCGATTGCGAAAGGTATCGACGACGCAAAAAAGAATGTTGTCACTGTGACGCTATTCAGGGGTACCATACCTCACGAGGTTGTCGGAAAATTTGGAGCGGGGAAAGTCCTTCTCAAGCCGGCAACTCCGGGGACCGGACTCATCGCAGGCGGCGGTGTACGTGCTGTCCTTGAATCGGCCGGTATCAAGGATGTGTTGACGAAACAATTAGGTTCTCCAAACCCGCACAATGTGGTAAAAGCAACAATGAGGGCGCTCCTTTCACTTGCGGACCCGAAAACCATGGCGCGCCGACGTGGGATCACGCTTCAGGAGTTGTTTCAATAATATTATTGTGAGTATCGACCATGGCAGAGGTTAAGAAAATAAAGATTACGCAGACGTTAAGCGTTATTGACCAGCTCGAGAATGCCAAGCGGACAATCAAAGCGCTCGGACTTGGACGACCAAACTACACTGTCGTCACAAACGATACACCGCAGATCAGAGGCATGATCAACGCCGTCAGGCATATGGTAAAAGTGGAAGAGGTGAAATGATGACTCCGTCGATCTTAAGTAATCTCACCCCTGCGAAGGGATCCCGAAAGAAAACAAAGAGAATCGGACGCGGACAGGGATCAGGCGATGGCGGAACTGCGACCAAAGGCCACAAAGGAGCAAAGTCGCGGTCCGGTCACAAATTTAAGCTCTGGTTTGAGGGCGGTCAGATGCCTCTGACACGTCGTGTTCCGAAGTTTGGATTTACGTCACGTAACAGAATAGAACAACAAGTGATCAATCTCAGCATGCTGGAGGAACTGGTGTCGAAGAAACGGATCGAGGCGGTGGTGACACCAGAAGCTCTGTTCAATGCCGGCGCAATTTCAAAGAAGAACAAACCGGTGAAGGTACTTGGCGATGGGGAGCTCAAATCAAAACTTCAAATTAGCGCGCACGCATTCAGCAAATCTGCTATAACGAAGATAGAGGCCGCCGGCGGAACTGCGACGGTTCTATCATAATCCGAACGCTAACGAATGAGTAAGATTACCGAGACAATTACAAACGTATTTAAGATCCAGGAACTGCGGGATCGGCTGTTGTTCACGGCTGCCATTCTCGTCATCATCCGGATTGGATCGCACGTCACGTTACCCGGCGTCGATGCGAGATTGGTCGCGGAAAGTGTCCGTCGAGGCACAGAGGGTGGGCTTCTTGGTTTGTATGATTTGTTTGTTGGCGGGGCATTCAGTAATGCAGCGATATTTGCGCTCGGCATCATGCCGTATATCTCGTCCTCGATCGTCATTCAGTTGATGGGCGCGGTGATTCCATACTTCCAAAAACTCCAAAAAGAGGGAGAAGATGGAAGGAAGAAGATCACACAATATACACGGTACGGGACAGTATTGATTTCCGCCCTTCAAGCCAGCGGCGTTGTGATTAAACTCGTCAGGACTGTGACGCCAGGAGGCCCGATCGTTCCTGCAGACGTTCAAGGTTTCGGGTTCGCGATGAGTACGGTAATTATTCTTACTGCCGGCACCATTTTCATGATGTGGCTGGGAGAGCAAATCGACGAACGTGGGATCGGAAATGGGATATCGTTAATCATCTTCATCGGCATCATCGCCAGATTCCCGAGCGCATGTTTTAATGAATGGGAGTTGATCATGGGAGGTACGCGTAATCCCATCATCGAACTCGTGATCCTTGGCCTCATGGCTGTTATCATCGCTCTTGTCGTTTTGATTACGCAGGGCACTCGCAGAATTCCTGTACAATATGCGAAACGAGTCGTCGGTCGCAAAGTATACGGAGGAGTCACTCAATACATTCCTTTGCGTGTCAATACAGCGGGCGTTATGCCGATTATTTTTGCGCAGGCCATCATGTTCGTTCCGCAGATTATATTTTCTTTCTTTCCGGAAAGCGACTTTATTGCCGAACTGAACAACAATTACTTTAATCAATCGTCCTGGGCATATTCGATTGTCTACGGACTTATGATTGTATTCTTCACGTATTTCTACACAGCTATTGCATTCAATCCCAAAGACGTCGCGGATACGATGAAGAAGCAAGGCGGGTTTATCCCCGGCATTCGGCCTGGGACCCATACTTCGGATTTTGTGGATAATATTTTGACAAAGATTACTCTTCCGGGATCGATATTTCTTGCCCTCGTTGCGATTTTGCCAACGGCACTGATCAGGGCTGGAATCTCGCCGGCGTTTGCATCGTTCTTCGGCGGAACAAGTCTTTTGATTCTCGTCGGGGTTGCTCTGGACACTCTGCAGCAGGTCGAATCGCATTTGTTGATGCGGCACTACGACGGATTTATGAAGAGCGGCAAATTGCGGGGTCGTCGCAGTTAGCGGCTTCACGGTGATGATCTCTCTCAAGACGAAACATGAGATTGAGTTGATCCGCGAGAGTTCTAAGATTGTTGCAGAGGTTCTTAAACTCATCGGGTCGCAGATCAGGCCAGGCGTTACGACGCTAGAGCTCGATAAACTCGCAGAAGAGTACATTCGGTCGTTCGGAGGGATCCCCGCCTTTAAGGGATACGGCAGTCAGAAGAACAACTTGTTCCCCGCAACGCTCTGCACGTCGATTGATTCTGCGGTAGTGCACGGGATTCCAGACAAGAGAAAGCTGAAAGAAGGGGAGATTGTGTCGATCGATGTGGGCGTCAAGAAAGAGGGCTTTTTTGGTGATGGGGCTTGGACGTTTCCCGTCGGTGGGATTTCGCCGGAAAAGCAGCGACTGCTGAAGGTAACACAGGAATCGCTCTGCAAAGGAATTGAAAAAGCAAATGTCGGCAATCACGTTCACGATATTTCCTTTGCTGTGCAATCACACGTTGAGGCAAATGGGTATTCGGTCGTTCGTGAATTGGTTGGACATGGAGTTGGGAAAGAATTGCACGAACCGCCAAACGTCCCAAACTTTGGTAAGCCAGGAACGGGACCGGAACTGAAGAACGGCATGACGCTGGCAATAGAGCCAATGGTCAACCTGGGTGGCTACCAGGTTACTATGGAATCTGATGGTTGGACGGTTGTAACGCGTGACGGGCTTCCGTCAGCGCATTTCGAACACACGATCGCGATTGTTGATGGGAAGCCGGAGATACTAACGCAATGATCGGTCTATGGCCAAACAAGGTCCAATAAAAGTTGATGGAGTAATAACAGATACACTGCCGAATGCGAGCTTTCGAGTGAAATTGGACAACGGAGTGGAGATTCTGGCGCATATATCGGGCAAAATGAGGATGCACTATATCAAAATCCTCGTGGGTGATCGGGTTACCGTGGAAATGTCTCCATACGATCTCTCGAAGGGGCGCATCACGTATCGCTACAAATAGAAGAGAAGCTTATGAAAGTACGTTCATCAGTTAAAAAAATCTGTGAAAACTGCAAGATTATCCGGCGCAAAGGCGTTGTCCGCGTGATCTGCAAGAACCCCAAGCACAAACAGCGGCAGGGTTAACTCGTCATAAGGAGAAATCTCAGTGGCTCGTATTGCGGGAGTGGATTTACCAAAAAATAAACGTTCAGAGATAGGGTTGACCTATATCTATGGTATCGGCCGATCGACGGCTCAAAGCATTCTGACCAAGGCCAAGATCGACTTTGGCAAGAAGATTGGAGATTTGTCGGACGAGGAAGTCGCATCGATTCGCTCGATAATCCAGTCTGACGCAAAAGTTGAGGGAGCGCTTCGGAGCGAAGTGCAGATGAACATCAAGCGGCTCACAGACATTGGCTGTTACCGAGGCCTGCGGCACCGCAAAGGACTTCCAGTCCGGGGACAACGGACGCGCACCAATGCTCGGACGCGCAAGGGCAAGAGAAGAACGGTCGCAGGGAAGAAAAAAGCACTTGAAAAGAAGTAAGACCGTCAATCCCTATTGATCATATTCGAGGAGGAAATCGTCTTTGGCAAAACAGGTAGCGGCACCCGTAACAAAAAAGAAAAAGAAAGTCCACGTTGATTCCAACGGCAAGGCGTTCATTAAAGCAACGTTTAACAACACGATTGTTACGCTGACTGATACGTACGGGAACACCATTGCCTGGTCAACGTCCGGAAAAAACGGATTCAAGGGATCGCGAAAAAGCACTCCATTTGCCGCTCAAGTTGCAGCGGAAGCTGCGGCAAAAGAGGCGCACGATTTGGGCCTTCGACGGGTCGAAGTGTTTATCAAAGGTCCCGGGGGTGGGCGTGAAGCTGCTGTCCGATCGCTGCAAACTGCCGGCCTTGAAGTAACGATGATACGGGACGTGACACCAATCCCGCACAATGGATGCCGGCCAGCGAAAAGACGTCGCGTATAATCAGTTTCTAATTTTTCTTAATTCAGGAGAACTATGGCAAGATATATTGATGCCAGCTGCAAATTGTGCCGAAGGGAAAAGCAAAAACTCTTTCTCAAGGGCACCAAATGTTATACAGAGAAATGCCCCGTTGAACGGCGCAACTACGCTCCGGGCCAGCATGGACAATCGCGACGTTCGAGGATTTCCGAGTACGGCATTCAGTTGCGTGAGAAACAAAAAGTTCGCCGTCAGTACGGAATTCTTGAAGCGCAGTTTCGCAATTATTTTGAGCGCGCGTCCAAGGCGACAGGAAGAACGGGCGATATGCTCGTCAAAACGCTCGAGCGGAGATTCGACAACGTTCTCTATAGAATGGGTCTTGCGCCATCGAGAAAGTCTGCCCGTCAGCTTGTGCTCCACAGACATTTCCTGGTCAACAACAAGGTTGTCGACATCCCATCGTATTTGCTGAACCCGGGCGATGTCGTGCAAGTACGCGACAAGAGCAAGAAACTTGAAGTCATCCATGCATCGATGAAACGGATGAAAGACAACGCAATGCTGCCATGGCTCAGCCTGGACAAGGCATCCATGACCGGCACATTTCTCAATGTTCCGGAGCGGGCCGATGTTCCGCTGAACGCAAATGAACAACTCATCGTTGAGTTGTATTCGAAATAACCGTCAGGAGAAGTCCTCCTGACGCTCGATCAACGCAACGTATACAAATTGCAATTTGAGTGGGAATAACAACTATGAGCACCACCTTGGTTCAAATGCCTGAACGAATCGAACTTGAGCAATCGTCCTCAACACCGACTTCCGGACGGTTTTTCGTTCAACCCCTTGAAAAAGGGTTCGGAGTCACGATCGGAAACTCATTCCGCAGAGTTCTGCTTTCCTCTCTTCCCGGAACCGCCATTACGGCGATCCAGATTGCCGGAATCCAGCACGAATTCTCAACCATCAAAGGGATGGTGGAGGATGTTGCCGATTTCATTCTCAACCTCAAACAAGTTCGCATCAAAGCAATCAACAAAAAAGCGACGAAGATTACCGTTTCGGTCAAAGGACCCGGAGAATTCGCTGCTGCGGATATTCAAAAATCGTCAGCCGAAATCGAGGTTCTGAACCCCGATCTCCATCTCGCTTCGTTGAATAAAGACGCGAATTTCGACCTTGAACTACGCCTCGGCCGTGGCAAAGGATACGTTCCGGCAGAAGAAAATAAATCTCCGGATCAGCCACTTGGCATGATAGCGATTGATTCGATCTTCACACCGATCCGCAACGTCCGGTTCTTCGTGGAACCGACGAGAGTCGGAGGACAGACGGATTATGAAAAGCTGATTCTGGAAATCGAAACCGATGGTTCGGTTTCTCCGGAAGATGCCCTGACACACGCGGGAAAAATTCTGAGAGACCACGTACAGTTGTTTATTAACTTCGGTGCAGAACCCGAAGCGGAGAAGAGTGAGACCGAACAGGAAGCTGAAGTGGGCAGAGTTCGCAAGATTCTCAAAATGTCTGTTGACGAGTTGGAGCTATCGGTGCGATCCCACAATTGTCTCCGTTCTGCGAACATCAAAACGCTGGCAGATCTTGTACGCCGCAATGAATCGGAACTTCTCAAGTTCCGTAATTTTGGCCGCAAATCCCTCGCGGAATTATCCCAGATTGTCGATGAATATGGACTCACTTTCGGGATGGATGTGGATAAATATTTGAAAGACGGTAACGAGTAACTGCGGAAAAAGGAGCTGAACGTATGCGGCATTTAGTATCAGGCAGAAAACTAGGTCGGACAGCAAGTCACAGGAGAGCCACGCTTACGGCACTCAGCGTTGCACTCATCACGCATAAGAAGATCACAACAACCATGGCGAAGGCGAAGGAGACCAGAATGGTTGTCGAAAAATTGATCACGCGTGCAAAGAGAGCCGTTGAGGGAGAGACGGGCGGCACTCAGAAGAATGTCCACGCACGTCGCGAGTCGTTCTCCTTCCTTCGCGATCGCAAGGCGGTGTCGTCGCTGTTCAACGATATTGCTCCGAAAGTGGCAACACGACCGGGCGGATACACGCGGGTTGTCAAACTTGGTCAGCGACAGGGCGATGGTGCTGAGCTCGCAGTTCTTGAGCTCGTTGATTACAATATGGCCCAGGAAGCCGCTGCACAGAAGCAGGCAAGCAAGGCATCGAAAACACGCCGGAAACGTGGAGCGCCGAAAAGCGCAAAAGGCGAATCTCCGGCGAAAGAGACTGCGGTGGCGCCAGAATCGGCTCCGCACGCACAGACTTCAGAAGCATCTGCCTCTGAAGTTCCAGAGAGCAGCAAAACCAAGAAGGAAGACAAATAGTACGAAGTTTACCTTTTCGGTAACGGAGGTGCAAAGCGTATGGTAAAGATCAATACAGCGGAATTTTTGCAAGGTGTCGTGGATCTTCGTCAGCTTCCGAAGAACGAGTTGCGCGAGATACTGTTCATCGGTCGCTCGAACGTGGGAAAATCGTCACTTCTCAACAGGATGTGCAATCGCAAAAGTCTTGCCCGCACCAGTGTTACTCCGGGAAAGACGCGGGAGATTAATTATTATATCATTAACAATTCATTTTACTTCGTCGATCTGCCCGGATATGGCTATGCCAAAGTTCCCGAGCAGATGCGGGCAGGCTGGAAGAAACTGATTGAGGATTTTCTCAAGCGGGGAAATCCGATCGGCATCGCCATGCAGCTTATCGACTCACGCCAGGAGCCGACGCCGCTTGATTTGATGATGATGGATTGGCTCGAATACTACGAAGTACCGTATCTTTTGGTTTTGACCAAAGCCGACAAACTCCCGGTCAGCAAGCTAGCAAAGCAGCTTGAAGTGTACCGCGATCGCTTCAAATGGAACCTGACCGATGGTTGTTGCAGAGGCATTGTGCCATTTTCCATTGTCTCCGGCGAAGGGAGAAATGAGCTTCTGAAATACATTGAAGGCCACATGAAAGAAAAACCCAGGCAAAAGAAAGAGGCGGTCTAGCTTCTTCCGTTGCATTCTGCAATTTTGAAGAACCCCGAATGAATACATCATCCGGGGTTTTTTCTTTTCTGCGCAAGGTTTTTCACGGACAAGTCAATATTATTTTCTGCTCGATTCCTGGATTGTTCTTCGTTGGAAAATAATGGATTCTGACTTTGAATCCCCACCGGCAATATCTTTCGTCATCGAGAATCAGAAGAATGCGAAAAGTCTTTATTCGTCAGTTTCGCCTTATCGATTGTTCTTTATCTCGAGGTCTTTTCCGACGAAAGAGGAGTAACGGAGTCGTTGGAAAATTCGGTTTTTTTCTCATTTTTTATTAAAAAGAACTTGACAAACAATGTAACAACTTCTATATTAGGCCACGGTTTAAAGCGCTTCCAATCATTCCTTAATTGACGTATCACAGAAGGAGGTGAATCCAGCGGCTCGTGCATGTTGTTCTTCGGGGGCTCGAGCGAACAAACCTTGCGAACATTTTACTCACCTAACACACTGAATGTGCTTTCCACCACTGCAGTAAAGCACACAAGACCTTCACAATAAGAACTCTCTTAGTAGCTTCAAGTCTGATCGGTATGCAGGGACGATTGTGGAAAGGCATTCTTAGTTCAAGCTCCATCTTTCTTACTTTTTACTCCTAATACTTATCCGGAGGAGGTATGAAACATTCTGCAATGTTGAAGTTCGTTGTAATGTTGTCCGCTGTCTTGGCTCTTTATCTTGGAGGTTGTGTTGAAGTAAACAACCCGAATATTACTCCGATCGATTTTCAATCGCCCGTGAGATTTATCAATCTCGCAAACACGGGGAGTTCGATGGTTGTGAATGTTGACAAGAGTACCA
>CAZOIM010000044.1:0-21066 GCA_964579855.1 uncultured Ignavibacteriaceae bacterium
GCTGATGAATGAATTCACATTTCTCGAAAAGACGTAGAGACTTGCGTGCCTGTCATTTTAGGAGGGAGCTATTCGCGTAGGCACAAAAAAAAGCAGGCGAAGAGATGTATATCTTCACCTGCAGTTCATGTGCGCCTGGAGGGATTTGAACCCCCAACCCTCAGCTCCGTAGGCTGATGCTCTATCCAATTGAGCTACAGGCGCAACTAATTGCGGATTGCGAAACGCCAAATGCCGAATTGAACAATTTCAGTATCGGTCCAACACTTTCCAATTCACAGCTCAAAATTCGGCAATCCGGCAAGAATCCTAATTTGATCTGATCCCGCCTCGCCATGCTCGACGGGATGCTGAAAATGGCAGCTGCTCTCGTAAATCGTTCGCAGGCCATTTTCGCAGTAGCCTTAACGGGGATCGAACCCGTATTTTAGCCTTGAGAGGGCTACGTCCTAACCGTTAGACGATAAGGCCGAGGAAGAAAAAGCAAATTGCGAATTGCCAATTGTCGATTGTGGAATTGAGAAGGTCGGCCTTCAAAATTTCGCAATGAACCCTTCGCATTTCGCAATTCTCTCGCTGCCCCGCTAGGGTTCGAACCTAGACTTTCCTGATCCAGAGTCAGGCGTGTTGCCAATTACACTACGGGGCAATTTGACTTGAATGAACGGACTCAATCTAACATTTTTTCAGGATTTATCAAAAGCAATAGTTCGCCATCGATGATTCGGCAATACTGGGCAAACCACGCATTGCGCGATGAGCGTTCCTGAATTTGAATCGGAAGGTTTGTTGCATTTCCTTCGAGGCTTGAGTAAATTGAACCACACTTTTTCCCAGGAGAGGAGATTCATTGCTCGAACACGTTACGGTAAGAATTTCGAGTACGCAGAGTGGAGTTGGCGATCTTCAACTTCCCCAATACGCAACCGAAGGATCTGCAGGAATGGATGTTTGTGCCGCCGTTCAATCGGAACTACAGATTGCTCCGTTCGAAACCAAGCTGATCCCAACAGGCTTTTCCATCGAATTGCCCAACGGTTACGAGGCCCAAATTCGACCCCGGAGCGGCCTGGCGTTGAAACACCAGATCGGCATTCTTAATTCGCCCGGCACGATTGATTCGGATTACAGGGGGGAAGTGGGCATTCTTCTGACAAATTTTGGAAAAGAACCCTATACCGTCAAACGAGGCGACCGCATAGCACAGATGGTCGTTCATCGCTACACGCGTGTGGAATGGGAGAAAGTTGATCAAGTCAATGAAACGAGCAGGGGATCCGGAGGGTTTGGACACACTGGCATTACATCAATGAAACAATAAGCCATGCCTTCGTCAAAGCGTCGCCGTTTCACTTCCCGTGAAAATCCAATCGTGGGTGAAGCTGGGTGGGATTCTCTCTTCCAGTCTCTTGGGAGAATGGAGATCGTTCTTCTTGTTGGAGCCGTCTTACTTCTCCTTGTTCTCATCTACACCATCCAGGCTATCCTTTCACCGTTTCTCGTCCTTGGGGCAATCATCTATTTAGTGTATCCAATGCGGGGATACCGGCTGGCGAGAAGCGTCATGTGGCTGAGCATCATTCTCTTTTCTCTCTGGTTCATAAGTTCAATATCGAATATTCTGGCCCCGTTCCTGGTCGCCATGGTACTTGCCTATATTCTCAACCCGATTGTGGATTTGTTTCAAGGCTGGAAAGTACCGCGCTGGGTGACATCCCTTATACTGATTCTCTTGTTTGTCAGCGCCATCGCCCTTGTACTCTTCCTGGTCCTCCCAATTGCTGTAGCACAATTCGAAGGAGTACTGGATACTGTCTCGAGCCTTGTCGCGAATTTCAGAAGCTGGGTCTGGGATAGCAAGACCATGCACGTACTTGAACGTTACGGCATATCGGCCGAGGAATTACAAAGAACACTGGCAAACAGCCTGACACCACGCATCGAGGACATTCTGAAGGGGATTTTGCAGGGAAGTCTCAGTGTCGTCAGCAGCGTATCGAAATTAGTGACTCAGATATTTTACGTGTTCCTCGTCCCTTTCCTGACCTTCTATATCCTCACGGATTTTCCGAAGATTGGTCACAGATTCCGAATGCTCTTTCCGAGAAAAATCCGGGATCAAGTCGGAGACTACATGGAACGCGCCGATGACCTCATCGGACATTACATGCGCGGCGTCCTTACCGTTGCGATTCTCCAGGGCATTATCATTTCGGTTATTTTTTCGGCGATGGAAATCAAGTATGCGCTGTTGCTCGGTTTGCTTGCCGCGCTTCTTGATCTTGTTCCCTACTTTGGCCTCCTCACAATCCTGATTATTTCGAGCGTGGTTGCCTCATTGGGCGATAACCCGATTCCCAAAGTGATATTTGCGATTGGCTCAATCGGATTCCTTCACCTCGCAGAAGTTGTTTTTCTTTCTCCAAAGTTCATTGGCGGCAGGGTTGGATTGCATCCTCTCCTCATTATCCTCTCATTGCTTGTGTTTGCCTACTTCCTCGGGTTTGTTGGTTTGATTGTTGCAGTTCCTGCAACGGCTCTCATCCTTCTCTTCGTCCGGGACTGGGAAGATCGACGCCACGGTGTCGCGCATCGTCCAACATCTCATACCGTTACGTAGATGCCCGGGACATTGTACCTGGTTGCTACTCCGATCGGAAATCTTGAGGATATCACCCAACGAGCTCTCCGTGTGCTCAGAGAAGTCGATGTCGTCGTTTACGAGGAACGGAAGGAGGGGGCCAGACTTCTTCACCATTTCAACATCGAAAAACCGGTCGAAAGTCTTAACGAGCACAATGAGGATGCCGCGACCTATATTATCCTGGGCAAGCTCAAGGAAGGAAAGTCGGTCGCGCTCGTATCCGATGCCGGCACTCCGGTCTTCTCAGACCCCGGTCAGCTCCTTGTAAGAAAAGCTACCGAACAGAATATCAAAATTGTTCCTATCCCTGGCGCATCTTCCTTGATGCCGGCCTTGACCGTTTCAGGTTTTCCGATCGACCAATTTGTTTTCTACGGGTTCCTCTCACCCAAACGGAACCGACGAATTGCTGAATTACAGGAACTGAAGAGGGAAAAGAGAACGGTGGTGTTGATGGATGCACCGTATCGGCTTGTGCAATTGGTCCGGGACATTGCTGAAGTGCTGGGAAATACGAGGAAGGTTTGCGTTGCGTTCGATCTTACGCTGCCGTCGGAAGAGATTTTTCACGGCACAGCGGTTGAACTCTACCAGAACTTTTCGAAAACAGAAAAGAAAGGCGAGTTCGTCCTCATGCTTGACAGCACAGGGAAATAACTCGCCTCCAACCGCTTCAATATAATTCCGTAACGATCTCTAAGGGTTCTTTGGAGGCTGGTTGTTGGGAACCTCCGGTTCCGGCGGAGGCAACAACACGGCACACGAAACAACCGTTGTCCAAAGTCCGTTCTTGTCCCCCTCTGCGGACTGCGTCACGTTAAACGTCCGAACAATCTTACCGGACATCTTGTAAATCTTTTCTCGCTCATCCCACGCTGTATTGGGGTCAAATTCGACTCCAAGTGTGGATGCCAGCATCGTCGCCGCCAAATCCTCCGCATAGTCTCCGGCTCGCTCGTCCGTTTCTCCATACGGGTGATGTTCGGACAAATAGCCGTATTGCGTTTCATCCGACGGTTGCGCAACACCGATGGAAGAGGCAATGAGTCGATTTGGTTCGTTTGTTGCATTGCGAGCCATGACGACGAATGTGATCGCTCCGGATTGAAGCATTTTCAGACCGTCCTCTTTTGTTATCCTCTTACAACCGGGGGGGTAGATACTCGAGACCGTGACGAGGTTGCATTTTTCAATTCCAGCGCTTCGCAGGGCTAGTTCGAATGACTGAAGGTAGTCTTTGTGCCTGCCAACGCCTTTCGTGAAAAACATCTTTTGAGGTACGAACACGGTCTCATCTCCATCTTAAGAGGTTAATAACTGCATTTCTGCCAATGAATTGTGATTACTGCAAAATCTTCAGGAAGCGGAGCTTCCCGACTTTTACTACAAATTCTTTCTTTGCAGGGAGTGGAGCATTGAAGTCGGTGATTTTCTCTCCGTCAATCGATACACCACCTTGTTCAATCAGCCTGCGCGCATCACTGTTGGAAGTCGCGAGACTGGCACTGACAAGGAGAGCTGCAATGTTCTTAACGCCGTTCCCCGCCTTGATTTGGAACTCCTTCACCACGTCCGGAAGACTTTTGTCGACAAAGATGCGGTCAAACTCTTCTTCCGCCTTTTGCGAGAGTTCTGCACTATGATAGAGCTCTACGAGGGCCCGGGCGAGTCGACGCTTCAAATCCCTCGGATTGGCCGACCCGTTTTCGAATTGTTTCTTGATTTCTTTAAGATCCTTATTCGAAACGTCCGTGGTAAGTTCGTAGTAAGAATAGATGAGTGAGTCCGGTATCCGCAGCGTCTTTCCATAGATGTCTTTTGGAGAATCGCTGATGCCGATGTAGTTATCGTAGGACTTGCTCATTTTTTCCTTGCCGTCGGTGCCGACCAGAAGCGGCATGGTCAGGATAACCTGAGGCTCGAGCCCAAATTCTTTCTGGATATCGCGACCGACAAGCAAATTGAATTTCTGATCCGACCCACCCAACTCAACGTCCGCTTTTATTGCGACAGAATCCATCGCTTGTGCGAGAGGGTAGAGAAACTCATGAACGCTGATCGGTTCTCCCGCCTTATAACGTTCGGTGAAGTCATCACGTTCGAGCATCCGTGCAACAGTATACTTGCTCGCCAGATGGATAACATCGGCAAAGCTCATTTTTGCCAGCCACTCGGAATTGTACAACATCGTGATGTGTTGCGCAGAGAGAATTTTGGTGGCCTGTTCGAAATACGATTGGCCGTTCTTGCGCGTCTCTTCAAGTGAAAGAGAAGGTCGGGTTTTACTTTTTCCGGTTGGGTCTCCGATCATCCCCGTAAAATCCCCGATAATCAGGATTGCCTGGTGGCCAAGCATCTGGAATTGGCGCAGCTTTCGGAGAACGACGGAATGTCCTAAATGGAGGTCGGGTCGGCTTGGGTCGCAGCCGAGTTTGACATTAAGCGGTTTTTGGGTTTTGATGGACTTTTCAATCTTTCGAACGAGATCATCTTCGGGAATGATCTCGGTCGTGCCTCGTTTGACGAGGTCCATCTGTTCGTTCAGTGGTGGGAACAATTCCTAGGTATAGCTCCTACGTAAGGACCTTGAGATGTTTCGCTGCGCTTCCCGTTTTTTGATCGATTCACGCTTGTCGTAACTTTTCTTTCCTCTGGCGATGGCAAGCTCGACTTTAGCATAGGGGCCTTTGAAATACATCGAAAGAGGCACCAGAGTCAATCCCTGTTCGGAAACGCTTGAAACGAGTTTTCGCAATTGTTTTTTTTGGATCAGGAGTTTGCGGGTCCTGACCGGGTCATGATTGTTGATGTTGCCGAGTTCGTATGGGTTGATGTGGAGACCGAGCAGCCAAAGTTCACCGTTTTTGATGATTGCATAACTGTCTTGCAGGTTGGCGTTGCGTTTGCGAAGCGATTTTACTTCGGTACCCTTCAGAACGATTCCTGCTTCGAGAACTTCAAGAATCTGATACTCGTGCCGTGCCTTCCTGTTGGAGACGATCAGGTGCTGCTCGGGCTCATCCATGCCATAAAATTTTGATTCAAACATAAAGGAAAAGTGAACAAGAATCAAATGAAAATGCGTAAATCTGGAAGAATTGGCGTGGTGAGAGAACTGTACATCAAGTGACTTCCTCGGGCGAGCTCGGAAAAATTTCATGTGGTCTCATATCTGAAACCAATTGACTGCAGAAAGTTTGTTCTTGATGACAGATGCGGGTCTGTCTTTGATTACCCTGAGGCGAAGTGCCAATGCGATTGATTATCTTCAAGAGTCGGGCATCAGAGACTTCCGAACCTGACGCGTCGGCAGGTGAGAGGCGTGTAATTCTTCCCACAAATTTGCGAATTATGGTAGTGTCCTAGTTAAGCGATTGTCACGGCGGTCACGAACCACTTCGTGACCCAAACGCGGGAAACTGTCACGGTGTGGACCGTGACAGCTAGGAAAAAAGGACAGTACCTGAATTATCCGTCGGTTGTTTTTTCCTTCAGAACTGAGTATATTGGCCAAGTTTCTCATCCGGTTGAAGACAACTCCGACCATAGATTCACTCATACTGAAAGGTACCAGATGGCTGAACGACAATTCGACTTGACAGTTGTGGGCGCCGGTCCAGGCGGATATGTGGCTGCGATTCGTGGCGCGCAACTTGGGATGAAGGTTGGAATTGTGGAGCGCGATCGACTTGGCGGAATCTGCCTGAATTGGGGCTGCATTCCATCGAAAGCACTGTTAAAGAGTGCGGAATTGTACAACAATTTCAAAAGAGCAGAAGAATTTGGGTTCACCTATAAAGACCTTCAGTTCGACTTTGGGAAAATCATCAAGAGAAGTCGGGATGTGTCAGACCGCATCACGAAAGGTGTCGAATACCTGATGAAGAAGAACAAGATTGAAGTCATCTCGGGCACTGCCAAGTTGACCGGCAAAACTGCGATGGAGATTAGCAGCAACGGAAAGGTCACGGACTCCATCAAGACGAAAAATATCATTCTGGCGACCGGCGGTCGACCTCGTTCAATTCCTGGCGTCACAATCGATCGTAAGAAAATCATTACAAGCACTGAAGCAATGACGTTAGGAGAGCAACCGAAGTCGATGGTCGTTATTGGCGGTGGACCGATCGGGATTGAGTTTGCCTATTTTTATGCCTCCCTGAGTACAAAGGTAACGGTGATTGAGATGCTGCCTTCGATCCTGCCCAATGAGGACAAGGAGATCACCAAGATCCTCGAATCGAGCCTTAAGAAACTTGGGATTGATATCCTGACGGGTACCAAGGTTGAAGGCGTTCAAGTTGGTGCTGGCGTCTCGGTCAAGGTGTCAGGAGCTGAGGGAACGAAAGAAGTCAAAGGTGATGTTGCATTAATGGCGATCGGAATTCAGGGGAACATCGAGAATATTGGTCTCGATGAAGTTGGTGTCAAAAATGAGAAGGGATTCATCAAAGTAGACGAATTTGGCAGAACAAGTGTCCCGAATATCTATGCGTTGGGTGATGTATCTGGTCCGCCACTGCTTGCACACGTGGCATCACACGAAGGTATAGTCGCCGCCGAGCATATGGCTGGAAAGGCAACACACGGAACTGACAGGACCACATTTCCAAGTTGCACATACTGCCAGCCGCAAGTTGCGAGTATTGGCATGACGGAGGAAGCCGCTCTCAAGGCCGGCTACAAATTAAAAATTGGAAGATTCCCGTTCCGCCCGCTTGGGAAAGCGATGGCGATTGGCGAAACAGAAGGAACTGTGAAGTTAATATTTGATGAGAAATACGGAGAACTACTTGGCGCCCATATCATTGGCTCTGAAGCGACAGAGATGATTGCAGAGTTGACGATGGCAAAGGCGCTCGAGACCACGTGGGAAGAACTGCATCGAACTATGCACGCACATCCGACACTTTCTGAAGCGATCATGGAAGCTGCAGGGCAGGCTTATGGAGTGGCAATTCATATCTAGATCGCCCGTTTGGTGACGCTATCTTGAATCTCGTTTCTACTATCAATATCGGACGTACTCGCTACGCGGATGCCTGGAAACTGCAGCAGCGGCTGTGGGATTTACGTCATGCGCAGTCAATCGGCGACGTGTTGCTGTTCACAGAGCACGAGCATGTCTATACCATAGGCAAAGGTGGAGACAGTGATCATCTTCTCGCCACTCAGAATGAACTCAACGATAACGGCGTCGATTTCTTTGAAATTGACAGGGGAGGTGATGTCACGTATCACGGGCCCGGTCAGATTGTCGGGTACCCAATCATCGATC
Source organism: uncultured Ignavibacteriaceae bacterium (assembly GCA_964579855.1). GTDB lineage: Bacteria > Bacteroidota > Ignavibacteria > UBA10030 > UBA10030 > JADGQA01. The sequence continues at coordinate 7,923 of CAZOIM010000044.1, forward strand.
TCAACAATTATTTTCCCGATCTGCACAAGTACTTGAGGAGCCTCGAAGAAGTTGTCATCCTCGCGTTGAAGAAATTCGGAATTGAAGGGACAAGAGAACAAGGGCTTACCGGAGTCTGGGTGCAGGGCAACAAGATCGCCGCAATCGGCGTCAAGGTAAGTCGGTGGGTGACCATGCACGGCTTCGCTCTCAACGTCAACACGGATCTATCGAAATTTGACAGGATCATTCCTTGCGGAATATTCCACAAAGGTGTCACTTCGATGCAGGCAGTTCTCGGCAAAGCGTTGCGCGTCGAGGATGTGGAGGATGAAGTGGCCAATGCTTTCCAAAGAGTATTCGAATGTCAAGTACAACATTTGAATTCCATAGAATTGATTCCAGGAATACCTTTGACAGGTTCCGAACGTCAAGAACTTACAGCAGGAGTCGCGTGAGCACAACATCCAAGATTCAGAATGACGCACTTCCCAAGACACCGTCCAAAACGAAGCCCTTGCTATCTCGCGATGAGCTGGTAAAGGCCTACCGCACGATGTTACTTGCACGCCGCGTCGACGAAAAGCATCTGATGCTCCTCAAGCAAGGGAAGTCATTCTTTCACATCGGTGGATCAGGCCACGAAGCTGCGCAAGTAGCGGCAGCAACTTGTTTTCGTCCCGGTCGTGACTGGGCGAACTGCTACTATAGAGACGTTGGGTTTGCGCTTGCCTTCGGATACACACCGGAGGATGTTTTTCTTGCCGCTCTCCATCGGGCAGAGGATCCAACAAGTGCTTCCCGCCAAATGCCGGGACATTGGGGCAAGGTTGAACTTCGAATGGTTGCGCAATCGAGCCCTACAGGAACGCAATACCTCCAGGCGGTTGGACTTGCGCTCGCTGCGAAAAAAGAAGCGAGTGATGAAGTTGTGTATGTTTCGTCGGGAGAAGGTGCCACGAGCGAAGGCGAGTTTTTTGAAGCCGTCAATTGGGCCGCCCGTGAGTTGTTGCCGGTGGTCTTCTTCATTCAAGACAACAAGTACGCGATTTCTGTCCCGGTATCGCAGCAGACAGCCGGGGGATCTGTTTTTGAGGTCACCAAAGGATTTGCAGGATTAAACCGTCAGAGCGTTGATGGTACCAATTTTCTCGAAACGTATGAAGCTGTCAAGAATGCCGTCGATCGGGCTCGCCGAAGAGAGGGACCATCGCTTATCGTAGCGCACACGGTAAGACTCCTGGCGCATTCCTCTTCGGACGATCAGACGAAATATCGCACCAAAGAGGATCTGGAAAAAGACAAAAAGATGGATCCTCTGCCGAAAATGGCAAGCTACCTCATTGAGCAGGGATTTTTGACAGACCGTGATGTCACGGAGTTGCAGGAGGAAGTTAAGCGTACGATCGATGCCGCGGCGGATTGGGCAGAGTCGAGGAAAGTACCGGAGGCGAGTACGGTCAGTCTGCACATCTACGGAGAGGCGCACGCCAATCCTCCAAAGGACTTTGTCGAACCGACTCACACGGGCAACAAAATCGTGCTCGTGGATGCAATCAATCACGCGCTAGCGGAAGAATTGCAGCGAAATCCGAAGGTTCTTGTCTTTGGCGAAGACGTCGCCGGAAAGAAGGGCGGAGTATTCACTGCGACGAAAGAACTGACGGCAAAGTTTGGCGAAGACCGTTGCTTCAATTCGCCCCTTGCGGAGGCAAGCATCGTTGGTGTTGCCATCGGAATGGCATTCAAAGGTTGGAAACCTGTACCTGAAATCCAGTTTGCCGATTACATCTGGCCTGCGTTAATGCAGATCAGGGACGAAATGGCAATGATGCGATACCGGTCGAATGGCGTATGGACCAGCCCCGTCGTGATCAGGGTTCCGGTAGGAGGGTACATACACGGAGGGCATTATCACAGCCAGAGTATCGACGGATTTATGGCACATATTCCCGGAATTCGCATAGCGATTCCCTCAAATGCCGCCGATGCAAAAGGACTCTTGAAGGCCGCAATCCGGGGTGATGATCCGGTCATATTCATGGAACACAAAGGCCTGTATCGGCAAGGATATGCATCCTCCCTTGAACCTGATGCCGATTATGTGTTGCCGTTCGGCATTGCTTCCGTGAAACGTGAAGGAACTGACCTGACGATCGTCACGTATGGTGCTCTGGTTCAACAATCATTGGAAGCGGCGAGAATCATGGAATCAAAGGGAGTGAGCATCGAGGTGTTAGACCTTAGGACGTTGAATCCGCTCGATGAAGAAGCGATTTTTCGATCAGTAAGAAAGACCAACAAAGTGATTGTTGCGCACGAGGATACGTTAACCGGAGGATTTGGTGGCGAAATCGTCGCTCGCATTATCAAGAACTGTTTCGAGCATTTGGATGCTCCAGTAATGCGCGTGGCAGCCCTCGATATGCCAGTTCCCTATGCACCTGCTCTCGAAGAAGCCATGCTTCCAAGCAAGGAGAAGATACTCTCGGCAATAGAACAATTAATCGCTTACTAGAGGAGTTGTTGATGCGAGTCGAAGTTGTCATGCCGAAAATGGGGGAAAGCATTCAGGAGGGCAAAATCCTCCGTTGGATGAAGAAGGTCGGCGAGAAAATTCAAAGAGACGAAACGATCCTGGAAATCAGCACAGACAAAGTGGATTCAGAAATTCCTTCGCCCATTGCGGGAGTCCTTGCCCAAATCGTCGTGCAGGAACAGGATACTGTTCCCGTTGGCACAGTGATCGCATACATTGAATCAGATGTTCATTCGAAGATTGAGCCGACGCAAAGTGTTCCAGTCCCTACCCAACAGGTGACTCCAAAACTCGAGCTTGTCCAGACGGGCGACGTCCGGATGAGTCCCCATGCGCATCCCGTAAGCCCAAAAGGGAGCAACGGCAACAGATTCTATTCGCCGCTTGTTCGCACCATTGCAAAGAACGAAGGCTTATCCGCCGATGATCTTGCGGTGATTTCGGGTTCAGGTGCTGCCGGGCGCGTAACGAAAACTGATATTCTTTCGTACCTGAGAGAACGCTCAACGCAGCCATTGAGTGTTTCGGCACCCCGGACAGGTGCTGCCATTCAAAAGGTTGATTTGGGAGATCTCCAGAGAAAATATTCAGGTCCAGGATACCGAATACAGCAAATGGACAATGTTCAGCAGAAAATGGCTGAGCATATGCTCCGCAGCATCTCAACATCACCCCACGTTGCAGCCGTGGACGAAGCTGATGTGACTTCACTTGTCAGTTACAGGGCCCACAATTCCGAGAGGTTCGAGAAGCAGGAAGGTTTCAAACTCACCTTCACCCCCTTCTTTGCTTCTGCAGTCGTGCAGACATTGAAGGAGTTTCCAGTCGTCAATAGCTCGATTGAAGGTGATAAGATTATATTCAAAAGCTCAGTGAATCTTGGGATAGCGGTAGCGTCGCCAAGCGGACTCATTGTGCCAAATATTCAGCGGGCGGACGAGAAGAATTTCATCGGACTTTCGAGAGCGATCAACGATCTGTCCGTTCGCACACGAAATAAGAAACTCTCAATCGACGACATTCAAGGCGGCACATTCACCATTTCCAACTATGGGGTTTTCGGAACAATAATCGGTACACCGATTATCAACCAGCCGCAGGTTGCCATCCTCGGAATCGGTGCCATCAAAAAACGTCCCATGGTGCTTACGGACAAGGACGGAACAGACTCCATAGGGATACGGTCGATGACGTACTTGACGCTTTCGTTCGACCATCGCCTTATCGACGGAGCAGTGGGAGGACGATTCCTCGCTCGTCTGAAGTGGATTCTTGAGAATTTCGAATTCAACAAGGTATTGTAAATGGAATTGGAGCATCAAATCGCCGGAGTAACCACCGAACCGACACGTCTCAGGAGGCCTGACTGGCTGAAGGCAAAGATCCCGGGAGGAGAGAACTACACCGGTCTTCTCGAGATAATGCGCAAGGAGAAGCTTCACACAGTGTGTGAAGAGGCGCGGTGCCCGAATATCGGCGAGTGTTGGAACGCACGAACGGCAACGTTCATGATCCTCGGGGATATTTGCACGCGGTCGTGCGGGTTCTGTGCCGTCAAGACTGCACGTCCCGACTATGGACTCGATTGGGATGAGCCGCGTCGCGTAGCCGAAGCAGCAGAAAAAATGGGATTGCGACACGCCGTTGTCACATCAGTCAATCGCGATGAACGTGAAGATGGCGGAGCGCCAATTTTTGCTGAAACGATCCGTCTCCTCCACGAGATGGTTCCTGGAATTCGCGTTGAGGTGCTCATACCAGACTTCAAAGGAAGCGAGCCAGCCCTGAACATCGTCTTGGAAGCAAAACCTGAAGTCCTCGACCATAATGTTGAGACGGTTCCGCGATTGTACCGAACGGTCCGTCCTCAGGCGAACTATGCTCAGTCTCTTGAAGTATTGGATAGAGCAAAACAGAAGGGATTCACTACGAAAACAGGAGTGATGGTCGGCATTGGCGAACAGAACGAAGAAGTGCTGGAAGTAATGCGGGATCTTCAGAGCATCAAATGCGACATTTTTACCATAGGTCAGTATCTACAGCCCACGAAGGAGCACCTTCCCGTTGATCGGTATGTTCATCCGGATGAATTTAGGATGTTCAAGGAAGAGGGCCTGAAGATGGGATTCAGACACGTAGAATCCGGACCTCTCGTTCGAAGTTCCTATCACGCAGCTTCTCAGTTGTAAAGAGAATACTTTTAATACCAAAAGGCATCACAGACCTTGGGATTGCCAAATCGTCCTTCGTTGACTTTTCCTCCTTTTTTGGGTACACTGCCTATGAAAGAGTATAGATAGACGACAGTTGAGAGCTCTTACGACATCAAAACATGAGGCTGGCGGTTTAACTGAAGGGACGGCATAGCGCCGTCCCTTCTTTTTTGCACAAATCTCAGTATATTGAAGCAGTTCTTTTGAAACGCCACGGTCTATGATTTCCAAATATGGCTACGATGTATTTTTTACGATCGCCACGCTCTGCACGGTAATCGTCGTTGTGGCGGTAATCTTCGTTGAGCCGAAGCTCCTGCGATACGGTATTGTATTCGCCGGCGTATTGTTTTTTGGGTTAACCCTTAATTTCTTTCGAGATCCGGAAAGAACTGTCCCCATAGGTGAACGATTCATCATTGCCCCCGCAGACGGTCAGATTGTTGTATTGAAGCAAATCGAGGAGTCGGAATATCTTCATTCCCGAGCGCAACAAATCAGTATCTTCATGTCGCCTTTGAATGTGCACGTCAATCGGAATCCTGTTTCTGGTGTAGTGCGCCACGTGCGATATGTTCCGGGCGAGTTCTTTGCGGCATACGAGGATAAAGCTTCAGAGAAGAATGAACAGACGATTGTTGGCGTAGAAAATGAGCACGGGAAGGTCATGTTCAAGCAAATAGCAGGTTTTGTAGCACGAAGGATAGTCTGTTCTTTGAAGCAAGGAGATAGTGTTACGGTCGGAGAGCGCTTCGGAATGATCAAGTTCGGATCTCGGGTGGATGTCTTTGTCCCTGAAAACGCTGCAATCAGAGTAAAAATCGGCGATCACACGGTTGCCGGAGAGACCATTTTGGCTGATTTCCACGACTGATTTCTGGAGACTCCAAAGTATGAAAATTACCAGAGCCGTTGTTCCAAGCCTGTTTACCACGCTTAATATTTTCTGCGGATTTCTTTCTATTGTCAATGCCCACCAGGGCCAGATCGAACTTGCTGCCTGGTTTATCATCCTTGCCGCCATTTTTGATTCTCTTGACGGCGTCATGGCACGAATTACACGTTCCTCGAGCCAATTTGGCGTTGAGCTTGACTCTTTAGCTGACGTCGTATCGTTTGGAGCAGCCCCTTCCTTTCTCGTCTATCAAATCTATTTGAATACCCTCGGCAGCTGGGGAATACTCTTAAGTTCGATGCCGCTCATATTCGGGGCCATACGATTGGCGCGATTCAATGTGCAACTCGTTGGTTTCGATAAATCGCACTTCTCAGGATTGCCAATTCCCGCTCAAGCCATCGCGATCTGCGCGTTCGTACTCCAGAACTACACGATTGGATTTGGGCTCAGCGGATTGCCTCGTGAGTTACTTGCACCACTCGTCGCTGTTCTTTCTTTGCTTATGGTAAGCAGAGTGAAGTATGATACGTTGCCAAAATTCTCACGGAAAGATCTTCGGTCTCATCCTTGGAAGGCAGTCGGATTTGTCCTGGGAGGTCTCATTGTTATTTTCTCGAAGGGAGAGTATCTCTTTGCGGTTCTGGCCGCTTTCATTGTAGTAGGAATCCTTCGGTCTGGATATCAGTGGATTAGAGGATACTCCGGCAATGCAGACAAGGATCCTGAAGACGAAACTGAAGTATCCCGAATCGATATCTGAATTACGGAGGAAAATTTGTTTTTGTCCAGGATCACTGTTACCCTGCGAAAATCGATCCTCGATCCCCAGGGAAAGGCCGTTGAACACGGAATCCACTCTCTTGGATATGAGGCCGTCGAAGATGTCCGGATTGGCAAATTTATCGAGCTTTCGCTCCAGGTTACCACAAAGAAAGAAGCTGAACAGGTAACGCGCGATGTTTGTCAGAAGTTGTTGGCTAATCCCGTTATGGAAGATTTTTCATTTGTCGTAGAGGAGGTGAAGAAGGGATGATGGGGAAAGTGAAATTCGGTATAGTCGTATTTCCAGGTTCGAATTGCGATCACGACGCGCAGTACGTCGCCGGTCACATCATGAATCAGGATGCCAAATTCGTATGGCACAAAGAGTCGTCGCTCGGCGATGTCGACGTGGTTATTCTTCCCGGCGGATTCGCCTACGGAGACTACCTGCGATGTGGGGCAATCGCAAGATTCTCACCCATCATGAAGGACGTGGTGGAGTTCGCGAACAAGGGTGGATTGGTGCTCGGCATTTGCAACGGTTTCCAGGTCCTTACGGAGGTTGGGTTGCTCCCCGGAGTTCTCTTGCGCAACAGTTCTCTCAAGTTCGTCTGCAAATATGTAAACATCAGGGTCGAGAATTGCGCGACGCGTTTCACCTCGGCATGTACCGAAGGCGATGTTCTCGAAATCCCTATTGCTCACGGCGATGGAAATTATTTTGCAGAAGAGAGGACCGTTCAAAAGCTGATAGAGCACGATCAGATCGTCTTCAAATATTCCACGCGGGATGGTGCGATTACGGAAGATGCAAATCCCAATGGGTCGATGTTGAATATCGCGGGAATTGTGAACGAATCAGGAAATGTTTTGGGTTTGATGCCCCACCCTGAGCGGGCAGCGGACCCTGTCTTGCATCACACCGATGGTCAGAAGATTTTTACTTCAATAATTCAAAGTTTTACCGGAACTGAACAGACAACGGAAATTTTATCCTTGGAGAGGAGATAGCTTATGTTTGGAAGTCTTGGTGGTGGAGAAATCCTTCTTATCCTTCTTTTTATTTTGATTTTCTTTGGAGCGAAAAAAATACCGGAGCTTGCCCAGGGACTGGGGAAAGGGATTCGTGAGTTTCGGAAGGCCGCTCGCGACATTCAGGAAGATGTGGAAAAAGACGTAAAACAAATCGACAAACCGACGGACGACAAAACTTCTAAGTAATGATACGTTCCCGGTGTTGACGGGTTTTTGCGCAAATTCGTCAACACCGCTACTCGCCAATATGCTTCTGACGCTGAGATTTGTGGCAACTATCCAAAAGACCGAACACTGTCCAAGGTGCAAATTCGGTTGAACTGACGACAGCCTTGTTTTCCCAATGTTGTATGCCAGATAACCCGTATGCGTTTAATCATATGATTCTAGACTATCATTCTTTTACGGAAATCTTAGTATGAGCATTCTTGTCAATAAGAAGACGCGTCTTGTGGTCCAGGGCATCACCGGAGGGGAGGGGACCTTTCATACCAAACAAATGATTGAGTATGGGACGAATGTCGTTGCCGGTGTTACTCCAGGAAAAGGTGGCACGCAGTACAGCGGAAATGACAAAGACCAATTTTTACGACCTGTCCCGGTATTCAATACGGTTGCTGAAGCTGTCGAAAAGACGAATGCCGACACATCAGTTATTTTTGTTCCTGCAGCGTTCGCGGCAGAAGCGATCATGGAGGCCGCCGATTCCGGAATCAAACTCGTCATCACGATTACGGAAGGTATCCCCGTCGGAGACATGGTAAAGGTCTATGCCTACATCCAGAAACGCGGAGTGCGCATGATCGGTCCCAATTGCCCAGGAATCATTACTCCGGGAGAGTGCAAGATTGGTATAATGCCGGGATTCATTCATTTGCCTGGCCGGGTGGGCTTGATTTCGCGCAGCGGTACGTTAACGTATGAGGCGGTCAAGCAGCTTACCGATCGTGGCATCGGTCAATCGACATGCGTTGGGATTGGAGGAGATCCGATCATCGGTACGAGATTCCTTGATGCCGTGAAATTGTTCAACAAGGACAAGAACACCGACGCAATAATCATGATTGGCGAAATAGGCGGATCGGCTGAGGAAGAAGCAGCGGAATACATCAAAAAATCGGTCAAGAAACCGGTTGTGGGATTCATCGCCGGTCAAACGGCCCCACCAGGACGTCGAATGGGCCATGCAGGGGCCATCATCTCAGGGGGCAAGGGGACTGCCGCAGAAAAAATGATCGCTATGAGAGAGGCCGGAATTCGCGTGGTTGACAGTCCCGCACTGCTCGGAGAGACAATGGAGCGGGTCCTTAAGTCCTTGAAAGCTCCCAAGGGAAAACATAAACGCGTGGCGGTCAAACGTAAGGCGGCTGTAACACGGAAGAAGTCCAGCCATCGTAGAAAATCAAAGAAATAACAAACCCGGCATTGATCTAGAACATTCAGATGTGGGAAGAAAAGAAAATAGGAATTATTCGAGAAGTCACCGGCGCGGCGGTGATTGTCATTGTTGATTCGGAAATCACCAACCTTCAGCGAAAAATTGGCGACAAGACTTATCTGATCGGTCAAATCGGAACCTATGTCCTGATCCCGATGGGCAAAATCTATTTGCTCGGCCTTATCGCGGAATTCAAGAAGGGGGACTTTCACGAAGGCGAAAAGGTAGTGCAGCGTTACTTGATGACCGTGATTCTCATCGGAACCCTCAAAAAAGGAAAATTTGAAAGTGGAGTCTCCATTCTTCCCACGGTCGACATGCCCGTGTACCTGCTCGAAGACAAGGATTTGAAAGTTGCGTTCTCAACATTCCAGAAGTTCAATTTTTCGATTGGCCAGCTTTCCCTCTTTGAAAATGAGCGCGCCTATCTTGATCCCAATCGCTTCTTTGGAAAACATCTTGCGGTGCTGGGGTCGAGTGGGGCTGGCAAGTCGTGCACGGTCTCATCTATCCTGCAAAAGGTCTCGTCGTTTCCCGATACAAACATTGTTATCCTGGACATCCACAACGAGTACACCAAGGCGTTCCCCGAGGGATCTCAACATTTCGATATCGCCGCGCTTGAACTGCCGTACTGGCTCATGAATTTTGACGAGATGGTCGAAATGTTCATCGATCAGCGTGATGAGAACGCCTCCACCCAAATCTCAGCTCTGCAAGACCTCGTGTATGCTTCCAAGAAAACAAAGAACCAGCGTCTTGCAGATTTTATTACGATCGACTCACCGGTATTTTTCGACATCAACGAAGTTCGGGCGCGTCTGCAATTCCTCGACACAGAACGTGTTGGTGCCGGCGGGTCTTCAAAAGAAGGTCCTTATTTTGGCAAGTTCACGCGTTTCCTTGTACGTCTGAACAGCAAGATGAACGACCCGCGATACGCGTTCATTTTCAAGCCCAAAGTATGTATTGATTCGGAATCTGCAAAAGGACTTTTGACTATGATCTTCGGGCTTGATGGAAAATCGAAGATTACCATCATGGACCTGAGCGGAATCCCGTTTGACATTGTAAACACTGTCGTTGCTTTGATCGCCCGGATTACATTTGACTTCAATTTCTGGAATCCGAACAGGCGTGAGTTGCCGATTCTACTTGTTTTCGAAGAGGCGCATAATTATCTCTCAAGCACGAAAGAGGGTTCAACTGCTGCCCGCTTGACGGTCGAACGAATTGCAAAAGAAGGCCGCAAGTACGGCGTGAGTTGCATGATTGTTAGTCAGCGTCCGTCAGAGATATCAGAGACAATTCTCTCGCAGTGCAACAATTTTGTCATCTTGCGTCTCTTCAATCCGGTGGACCAGTCGTATATCAAACGATTGGTGCCGGAAACGTTCAGCGGATTGGAGAGTGCAATCTCAACTCTGCGACAAGGGGAGGCGATCGTGCTTGGTGATTCGACGCCCATGCCGATGCGAGTCCAAATCGATCTTCCAAATCCGGAACCCGACAGCTCAGACATCAGTTTCTTCGACAAATGGCGACAAAAAGGGGCTGCGACGGAAGCCGGAGATGTGATGGAACGATGGTGGAGCCAGCACAGATCATAGACCCGCACCCCGAGCGGCCACAGCGGATTTCGTCTCACTACAATACCAACCAGAATAACAAGGATCGGATAATATGGCTGTCGAACGTACACTCGCTATTCTCAAGCCGGACTGCGTCAGGAAAAACCTGCAGGGAGAGGTGATTGCAAAAATTCAAAAAGCAGGGTTCAAAGTGCTGTCCATGAAACAGGCACGCCTTACCAAGGAAACGGCCGGCGAATTCTATGCCGTCCACAAAGGCCGTCCGTTCTACGATGGCCTGGTCGAATTCATGTGCAGCGGTCCGTGCATGCCCATTGCACTGGAAAAGGTCAATGCAGTTGCGGATTTTCGAACGCTCATTGGTGCCACCGATCCCGCTCAGGCAGCTCCCGGTACAATCAGGAAACTCTTTGCAGACAACAAGGGGGAGAATATCGTTCACGGATCGGATTCACCAGAAAATGGCCGGATCGAAGTATCGTTCTTCTTTTCCGAAGCAGAACTCGTTTAGGTCAGCCACACGGGAATCACGATGTGAAGGGGTTGGTGTTGTAGCCAGCCCTTTCGTTTTTATAGGAGACTCACATTATGTTACGTCGTTGGAAAACTCTTGCGTCAAAGACAATGAGTACGAATCCCTGGTGGACGTACAAGGTAGATTCGTTTGAGATCCCTGATGGCGTAACCGGTGATTATCACTATGTGGAGACATTCGGATCGAGCATGATTGTGCCCGTAACGAAGGAAGGAAACCTGATCCTCGTGAAGCAGTACCGCTATCTGTGCGATCGTGAAAGCATTGAATTTCCCTGCGGAGGACTCAAGGCGGGAAAATCATACGAAGATATGGCGAGAATTGAGTTGGCGGAGGAGACCGGATTTGAGTCCGACGATATCGAGCGCGCAGGAGAGTTCAATCCGTACAACGGTGTGACGAATGAAATCTGTGTTGTTTATGTGGCCCAAAACCTCAGAGCGTCACTCTCCAAGCCTGACGCGACTGAAGAATTTGAAGTGCTTCAATGCACCCCGAGCGAGCTGGATACGATGATTCGGACAAATGAAATTTGGGATGGTATGACGTTGGCTGGCTGGGCGCTCGTAAAAGAGAGAATAGCCCGGTAATCTCGCCTTACGCCTTATTTAGAAAGCTTGCTTCAAGTCCGCAATAATGTCTTCAACATCTTCAATTCCAACGGAAATTCTCACAAGCCCATCTGTCACACCGATTGCTTTCCGTTGCTTCGGAGGCACAGATGCGTGGGTCATGGTCGCAGGGTGAGAAATCAGAGTTTCGACGCCACCCAGGCTTTCGGCCAGGGCGCAAAGCCTTACCCGCTTGAGAAATGCTTTTGCTTTCTCTTCGCTTCCAAGATCAAACGAAATCATACCGCCGAATCCCCGCATCTGCTTCTTTGCCAGTTTGTGCTGGGGGTGTGAGGGGAGTCCCGGGTAATTGACTGATTTCACATTCCGTTGCTTCGCAAGGAATTTGGCGACTTGCATGGCATTCGAGCAATGACGATCCATCCTCAATGGCAACGTTTTGATGCCTCGCAGGCACATCCAGGCTTCGAAGGGACTCAAAATTCCCCCAACCGATTTCTGGATGAATCTCAACTGTTCATTCAAGTCTGACCTGTTGACAACAATCAACCCACCAAGCATGTCGCTGTGGCCATTCAGGTACTTCGTGGCGCTGTGGAGGACAACGTCGATGCCAAGTTCAAGCGGAGTCTGCAAATAGGGGGTGGCAAATGTATTGTCCACAATAGAAATGATGCCGTGTTTCTTGCAGATTTGCGATACACCGTCGAGATCCGTAATCTCCATCGTCGGATTCGTTGGGGTTTCGATAAACACCATCTTTGTGGTAGGCTTTATCGCTGCAGAAACTTGCCTGAGATTTGTCGTATCAACGAAATCGAAATCAATTCCATAATTGTTCAGCACGAGCTTACCGATCCGGTACGTCCCGCCGTACACATTTTGCGAGACCACCACGTGATCCCCTGATTTCAGCAAATGAAAGAGAGCACTGATAGCAGCCATGCCTGACCCGAAAGCCAGGCCTTCCTTCCCGCCTTCCAATACCGCAATATTCTTTTCGAGGGCAGTCCTTGTAGGATTGGAAACTCTCGCATATTCGTACCCTTTGTTGACTCCAAGTTCTTCCTGGTAATAGGTTGATGTAAGATGGACCGGAGTCATGAGCGAACCTGTTGTTGGGTCCGGCTCAATTCCGGCGTGTACAGCTTTCGTGGAAAAACCCATGGTGCTCCTCTCGTGGTGGATTATCGTATTCTATCGTGCCATGTGCTCAATAACATCGAACCTTGTAAGGATCCCGACGATTTGTCCATCGTCTTCCACGAGAACCGCGGAATGCTTCTTTGAAAGCAATTGAATGGCCTGGCTGATGAGTTCGTCGAGATGAACTTTTGGGAATGAAGGTCTCATGAGCGAATTCACGGGGGCATCAAACAAAGCCGGATTTTCGAGCGCAGCGCTCATCAAATCACTATCCTCGACACTACCGACTGATTGCCCCTTGTCTATCACAGGGAGTTGGGACACATTGTTCTGATTGATGAGATCCAGTGCTCTGCGGACGGTCGCGGTCGGATCGATGGAAATCAGTTTCGGGAGTGTCTTCTTCCCTTCGTGGACAAATCTGACGGTGATGCG
>CAZOIM010000045.1:0-2840 GCA_964579855.1 uncultured Ignavibacteriaceae bacterium
TATGCTCCCCGTGCCAGTGATTGAAGTCCACATCTCGAACACGTACGCACGTGAAGAATTTCGGCGCACGTCGGTTTTTTCCGCCGTCTGCAAAGGTGTCATTGCCGGATTGGGTACGGAAGGATACGAACTGGCGTTGGAGTATCTGATGAACAACGCAAAGGCCTGAATCGGTGATTGCCGCCGTCATTTTTGATCTCGATAATACGCTCGTCGATTTTATGGCCATGAAACGCCAGGCCGTTGACGCCGCGATTCATGCAATGCAGGATGCTGGCCTGAAGCTTTCAACAGAGGAAATCCGAACGCGGATCGACACGATCTACAAACAACGAGGGATAGAATTCCAGAGTGTCTTTGACGAATTGCTGTATAACGAGTTCAGCAAAATCGACTACAAGATTCTTTCTGCGGGCGTGATTGCATACCGACGTGCCCGTGAAGCCGCTCTCGTTCCCTATCCGCACGTCTACATGACGCTGACCGAGCTGATCAAAATGCACATCAAGCTTGCCGTTGTTTCAGATGCACCGGCAAAGGAGGCGTGGCTCCGACTTTGCTACCTGAACCTTCACCACTTGTTCGATGTCGTCGTCACATTCGAAGATACGGGAGAACGAAAACCGAACCCGGGACCATTCAAAAAAGCTCTTGACCGTCTCAAGGTGAAGGCGTCCGAATCCCTCATGGTTGGCGATTGGGCCGAACGCGATGTCGTAGGCGCCTCCCAGGTCGGTATGAAAACGATTTTCGCGCGGTACGGAGATACGTTCGAGACAAAAGTCTCAAACGCCGATTATGATATTGATGACGTTTCGCAGGTTATCGAAATTGTCAAAAAAGAAAACAAGAAATCATGATTCAGGGTATCGGTGTCGACGTTGTGGATGTAGAACGAATGAAATCGATCCTTACAGATCAAGGCCCGGCATTCATCGACCGCGTGTTCACCGATACCGAAGTTACGTATTGCCGGTCAAAGCAGAACCCTGAACAACACTTTGCCGCCCGATTCGCTGCGAAGGAGGCGGTGAGCAAGGCAATGCAGACAGGATGGAGCGGACTGTTCCGATGGAAAGATGTCGAGGTTGTAAACCAGCCTTCAGGTGCCCCCAAGATTCTTCTCTACAACGCCGTCGCACAATCTCTTGAAAAGAGCACGGTGCACCTTTCCCTTTCTCACACAGAGAACACTGTTGTCGCGCTGGCGGTAATCGAGTCAGCTCATACCCACTGATCGCTGGGGGAACGAACATCAAGACGCAGCCAAGATCGGGTCCTCGTAGAACTCGTCACTTCGCTCACCGGGCATCTCCTCCCCCTCTTCCATTCAGGTGACAAGAATAACAGTTCGAAATGTTGTAAATGTCTCCCCTCACGCCTAAGCAATCCAGATCCATCCAAGTTCGTGCTTGATGCATCGTGCACGTTGAAATGCGGACAGTCCGGAGGTTAGCGAAGTACAATTTGCATTAACGATGTCTCTTCAATCCTTTGCTGTCATTATAACATTCGCTGGGACGCTCACTTTTTCTCGATTGACCGAATTCCCATCCGTTTCGCACAGCTCTTTGAGCGACAACAAATGTCGCCCCCACTGAAAGTTCGCCGCCCCAAACGCTTCACTCTCGCTTGCGAAGCCGGACTGCTTGAAATCCAGACAGGTCTGTCCTCCTTTGTCCGCAAGATGAAACGATAATTGGGTCCCGCTCCAATCATCGTGCTGATTCACGCATTTCCATTCCACCGAATAGCCAGTTTGAAGATGAACCACTTTCATGCGATAGTGAGCCTGCGTGCCAACTCGGAATTCGTTGATAGATCCGACCTTTGGCTCAACGACACAATCTGAAGTCCACCATTGTGAAATGCCTCTCTGCGTTGTTAGTGCTTCATAGACCTTCGACCTTGGAGCATCGATAAGAACTTGATGGTAAATGAGCGCCATGAATCTCTCCTCCCTTCGGTATGTAGATTAGGCCATTTTTTTGTCAATCGAGCAAATACACCCGGGAGACCTCGATGTTAAAATATGCTGCAAACAGTCTCCAGAATTGATAAACCTAAGCAATTCTAATGCCTTCGATACCTTGGCCAATTTTGAGGCTCTTTTCATAAATATGTGCTGTCGGAGCGCAAAACATGGACAATCACAGGTCTCTCTTTGCACCTTTTTCAGAGCATGGCTTATGGAAAGACAGTGCTTCCGGTTAAGGAGAGCGCGGGTTTCAACGTTTCAGCGGGAATTCTTGTCTACGCTTCGATGCTGCAAACGTGGTTTGTAGAATCCTCATCGGAGATTCGGCGTCATCTTCAGCTTTATTACACGCAAACGTGGCCTTCTGCCAATTTAGGTGACGGTTGCATCGGAAAACCGAACCAGTCCTGAATAGCAGTTGGCGAGAGTCCTTTTAAGGACACCGTCTTGGTAGCGTGAGATCTTGTTCAAAGCAATTGGAAGTTTGAAATCAAGTATTACTCGAGTAGTAAATTCTAAGCCTTTATACATTGCAACTCAATCGGCTTTTTGTTAATTTGCGTTCGCATTCTGACCCAAAGGCAATGAAGCACACAGGAATCAAGAAACTCTATTATTCCATCAGTGAAGTAAGTAAAATCACTGGTTTGGAGCAGTATGTGCTCCGTTATTGGGAAACGGAATTTGAATTGTTGACTCCAGCCAAGAATCGCGCCGGCAATCGGATTTACACGAACAAAGACATCAAAATGATCTTGTACATCAAACAATTGTTGCGCGATGAAAAGTACACGATCGAAGGCGCCAAGAAAGTTCTCGAAAGCTACACTCCGGAACCCGATACCGGGGAGCAACTGGAACT
>CAZOIM010000045.1:2940-18852 GCA_964579855.1 uncultured Ignavibacteriaceae bacterium
GTCAGCATTACAAAATCCTCTTCATGAGCTGGGCGGGGTGGGTGTTTGATTTCTACGACCTCATCCTCTTCACGTTTCTGCTCATCCCCATCGGCAAGGACCTTCGTCTATCCAACATCGAACTTTCTTATGTCCTCGGTGCTTCACTTGCCGCCACGGCGATCGGAGGTGTGATCTTCGGTGTCCTTTCGGATCGTTACGGACGCAGGAGTGTTTTGCAGTGGACGATTCTCACGTACAGTCTGGGGACGTTCTTCAGCGGCTTTTCGCCGAACATCGAATGGCTTCTGTTCTTCCGCCTCGTCACGGGCCTCGGCGTTGGCGGAGAATGGGCTACGGGACAAACGTATGTAGGAGAAACATTTCCACCTCACGTCCGCGGCCGCTATGGTGCGATCATGCAAACCGGAGCACCGTTTGGGATAGTCCTCGCCTCAGTCGTGGGCGGTTTCGCCGAACCGACCATAGGTTGGAAAGCCTGCTTCTTCATTTCAATAATCCCTGCACTTCTTGTAGTGTACATTCGGAAGAAACTGCCCGAATCCGACGTCTGGTTGGAATGCAAGAAACTCGAAGCCGCAGGAACGCGCGCTAACGAATCGCACGTTTCAGAGGGATTCAGAAAATTCCTCCTTCTTTTTGCGAAACCATACAGACCTCTCTTCTTGAAGTCTTTGATGCTCGCCGTGTTCGATATGTCGGCTTATTGGTTCACGTACTCCTGGCTGCCGGGATACCTTCATCAGCAGAGACAATTCTCCCTGCCAAAATCTGCAGCCTGGATGCTGGTGACACAGTTCGGTGGAATCCTTGGATATCTGACATTTGGCTTCGCTGCAGATCGATTCGGTCGTCGTCCAGCCTATTCAGTTTACTCTGTGATCATGGCCACGGGTCTCGTGATGATTACTTTGTTGTGGAATGACATTGTCGTCTATCCATCCTTGATTCTCAGCTGTATGTTTTGGGTAGGTTTTGGGACAGGTATGTTTAGCGGTTATGGGCCGTTGTTTTCCGAGCTTTTCCCTACCGACATTCGAAATACTGCAATGGGTTCGGCCTTCAACCTGGCTCGTGGAGTTCAATTTTTCACACCGGTTATTATTGCCGCGATTGCTGAAACGTACGGTCTGAGCGGAGGAATATCCCTCGCTGCTCTCTTCGCAATTCTTACCGGTATTTGGATCTGGACATTTCCGGAAACAAAAGGGCAGAAAATCGTCATTTAGGAATTGCCCGATGATGCGCCAACCCAACTCACGCAATTTCATAGGAGTCCCGGCCTTTTCGCTGACCACTCATCCCCGAATAGAACAATTTATTCTTACGCTTACTGCTCCGGTTTGCTACAGTAGAAAACAATCGGTGGATTTCCCGTCAGTCAGGAAATCCACCGATTGTATTGCTCTCGAGAATCTTTAAGAAAAATCTACTCTTGCGCCGGGTTGTTTAGAGCTTCTTTAAGATCACCAGCGATAGATCGTCGTTCGCCCTAGCTTCCCCCACAAACCAATCGACCTCACTTGTCACTGCCTGCCCGATTCTTTCCGCAGATAGATTGTGCCAAGTCGGCAGAAGACGAAGGAGTCGTTCCGATCCAAAAAACTCCCCGCGATCATTTCGAGCTTCCGTTAGGCCATCTGAATATGCAAAGAAGACATCACCGCGTTGAAGTTCGACGGACTGTTCCATGTAAGAAGACGTGCTGATGAGACCGAGCGCTTGCTCCCCTTTGGTCGTCTCGCGTATGACGCCGGACTGCAAAAGGAGGGGTGGCAAATGACCAGCATTAACAAACTTGATGCGTGCAGAGTCCGGGGCAATTTCCGCATACAGGAGAGAAGCAAACATGTTTGGCAGACTGTCCCGATGAAAAATCTCATTAATCTTGGATACGAGTTTTGAAATTGACTCATAATCTTGCCCAAGGGCCCTTACAGTGGCCTGCAGTTTCGCTGTCAACAATGCCGCCTGCAATCCTTTTCCGGATACATCGGCGAGAACAAGCCCGTTTCGATTCGATCCAAAATTAAGGAAGTCGACCAGGTCTCCTCCTACTTCATTTGCCGGTCTGGTGTAGAGCCACACCGACCAACCGGCAACGGATGGAGACGGATCCGGCATCAGCGCTTGCTGCACTTTCCTTCCGGCTTCCAGTTCGTCCCGAGCAAGCAGCTTGTCCTTCAATTCCAGCATGAGCACAAAAACGAGGAGCAAGCCACCCAGAATTTGCCAGTTGCCCGTCGATCTCACGTGTTCAGTCTGAATGATAATCGATCCACCCCCAAGAATGAAGAAGAAACCGATAAACAACAGAATGCGTCTGGCTGGAGTCAACTTCAAGAGCATACTCTTGATCAACCACCATTGGAGATAGATCAATCTCTTAAACCATCTCATCCCGTCCAGGCGCAATTTCTTTTCATCGTCGATGTAAAATTTTTCGAGTTCCTTGTAGTCCCTTCGCAGAGAAGTCCAGAGGTCGGCAGTCTTGATATCCTCCTTCAGAGTTTGGCGAAGGTTTGGTTGATTGTATCGTTTGGAGTCGTTTATGTCCATAAGTTTCGTGGAGATGCGAATTGATGTGATAAGATACGGGAAACCGGGAGAAATGTTCTTGAATATCGATCCAACAATGCGACTTATTGCAGCAAAATCTCCTCAGTCTCTCCAGAAAGTTCGACGATTCTGAGGTTTCCTTCCGAATAGTGCACGACTCTATGATCCAAGATCAAGCGATGAAGGAATTCGTCGGGCATGTCATTTTCGAGAACAAATATCTTCCTGCCCTGCTTCAGGAGTTCATCCTCAAGTATTCTGGCGTCGAGGCCATCATCCGCTTTGACATCGAGGATGACAACATCTTTGTCGAGTTGCAATGGGCCAGCGGCATCCTTGTTCCCCCAGTAGGTGAACAATGCCGAATGGTTTGGAATCGTCTTGTTGAGGAATTCATATCGAGCTGCATTGATCTCTCTTCGAAATCGTGATCCAACGAGATCCGACTGCAAATGATAGAAGAACGCCCAACCGACGCAGATTCCTAGGAGGATCCGAACATAGTTCGGATTCGCTGCAAAATACCATGCAAGGATGAAAGCAAGCGCAAGAACAATTGGCACAAAACGTTGTCCCACGTGTCTCCACGCCTCGGAAGGAAAGATGAGAACTAGAACGACCAAAATTGTACCCGCCAGGAGACCGATGAGCGTTGGTACGACTTTCGAGGGCACTGCGTCGACAAACATCGCCAATGCAATTGCGCACAAGGGCACAAGTTCAAGAAAGTATCGTTGATTGAAACTTAACCCGTCGGTGCGATTGAATCCCGCAGCCGCGAACATGAAGATCGTAGGCACAACGATCAGACCCAATAACCGTATTTCGTTCGCGCCGCCTGAAGATTTGCTCCTTCCCGAAAACCACGAGACCGCCATTGCAACGAGCGCCAATCCTATCCACGGCGATGATTGCACCAACGATTTTTTGACAATTCCGTTCATCAATACTGTCCCGGAAGATTCATCCCATTGATAGAGTCCAGATTTGATGTGATCCGTGTTTGGGCCATATGAAGAATAGTCGACTACTTTCGACCAGAGAACTCGCAACGGCTCCATGGCCCACGATGTAGCTGTCGTTGCGCTTACTTCACCAGCATAACCGGTAGCTTTGGGAAAGGGATGCCAGCCTCCCACCCGGTAGAAATTCATCGTCGCTATTATCACGAGAAGGAGTACGACGCCGATTGCATAACCAGCTGAGACACGGAATCTTTTCGTAGAAAGGAACAAAAGGCCTATGCCAACACAGCCTGCGAAGAAAATATTTTGTTCCCGGACACCAATAGCAAGCCCCATTGCCAAACCTGCAACGAGAGCAAGAGTTGCAGAATTCTTGTTTCGTGCCTTGAGACAGAGAAATAATGTTGCTGTGCAGAGAAAGACGGACAGCATTTGTGGCCATAGCCCTTGGGCGTATTCAATGCAATATCCGCCGAGGCCAAAGAGTATGCTTGCGATCCACGGCGTGGTTCTTTGATTCGCGATGCACTCGACGTATCGGAAGACGAGATAGATTGCGAGCAAAAACGAAAGAATATTCAGGAATACCAATCCTCGCCACCCCGCATACGAAAAAGGCAAAGCAAGAAATGCGTACATCGGTGGGACAAGGGAAACCACGGGCGTTGAAAGAACCGTTCGCCGGTGCGCCTCAGGATCGAAATAGACGAGCTCTTTGCTTGGAGTCAGGTTCTCCGTTCCCGGGACCATTAACGTTCCGTGCCTCAATCCGACGACTGTCACCAGGTAGTTGTCCTCGTCGATGATAAAGACGCCTGTGATGATTGTGGAGGTCAGAATGACGCCGAGGATAGTCAGCAACAGGATAAGGAGCATCCGGTCACTCAGTTGGACCATTGATTTTACAAGTTGCTTCATCAAATCGATTAAGGCATTCCTTTCGACGGTTCAAATTGCGCTTCCAAAGGTACGCTTTTTCTAAGAATTCTAAAGGGACTTCGTGAATTGTTTATGCCGCAACTTGTTCAGATTGGCAAGCGGATGTCGAGTCAGGTCGAGTTCTCGATTGTAGAACGGGGACGGCCCGCTGAAGTCACGACACCAAAGGATGAGCGCCTTTGAGAGATCCTGGTGAACTGTATAGACTATGACGAATACATCGCGAAAAACTCTGGTCTGCAATTCAGCCTGGATGAGATTCAAAAGCTCGCGACGACGCTGTTCATAGCGAAATCGAAGGCGTATTGATCCAGAGAGATTGTGAGTCCGCGCTCTCTTTACGGTTCTCAGTTATGACAATCTCCGTTTGACTCTTAACGACTACATCGTTACCATTCAGCGATTACATATCGGAGTCCCGGGGAATGGACTCGTGCAGATAGGCGCTTCAATGAAGGCCTCCGGATTCGAAAGCTGATGGAGGCTTTTGCTTTTGTAGAAGCCGGTCGAGCATCATGGTGAAACATCCCAAATGATATCGCCTCAGAGTTTGTCGAGCGAATCATATGGTCTTCGTAGGCTTAAGGAACCATGCGGAAGTCAATTCTAATCATTGATGATAATGAATTGTTTCTTGCTGTTATCCAGATGCGTTTGGAACAAGAAGGATTTCATGTGGTTAAGTGCCAAACGGGTGAAGACGGGGTGAGATTATTTCAGCAGATGAATCCCGATGTCGTACTCCTTGATATAAGGCTTCCCTCTTTAAGCTCCGGAGAGGTCTTCAAACGAATCAAGACCTTAAATCCTGATGCCAAGATTATCACCATCTCTGCTTATACTTCCAACACGACTGTGGAAGATCAGATGATTCGTGGTGCTGATAGTTTCTACGATAAGGCAAAGAAAACGGAAGAACTCATTGCAAAGATTCAAATTGCATTGACAATGTAGATGTTTCGAGACGACAAGCGTTGTGCGAGCAAATCCGGATCTTCTCTCCCATAGGAAACCGGATAACCTTGAAAAGGAAAGGTGGACCTATGAAGGATTTTCTGGAATACTTGGCTAAACATCTTGTAGATCGCCCCGACGATGTAGTGATTGAAATTGAAGAGAAGGAGCACAAGATAGTATTCAAATTGAAGGCAGCAGAAGGTGACATCGGTAAGATCATCGGCAAAGAAGGTAAGACTGCCTCGGCGTTGCGTGTGCTGCTTCGTGCCGTTGGTGCCAAAGAAGGCAAGAAAGCTGTCTTGGAAATTGTTGATTGATGGTCTTGACAAATTCGTGTTATGGGTATTATTGAGATACGATGTCCATGGCGTGAGTTCCAGGGTCGGGATATACTTAAAGGGTGTATTCCAACGAAGAAAACCCGAATACTCATTGTCGAAGATAATCGCGTATTGCTTGAAGGACTCACCACCTTGCTTAATGGCGAGGAGGATATGCACGTTGTGGCTACCATAAGAAGCGGCAATAATGTGCTTCTGAAAGCCGGCCAAACAAAACCTGATGTCATTCTCATGGACTGGGGTCTGAAGAGTTTCTAAGAGGCGTGGGCTGTAGAATCGGTAAGGGATCAAATGCCTAATGTAAAAGTGATAGGAATGGGATTGGTCCCGACACAATTGGACATCGTTGAGTTTGTAGAGTCCGGGGCATCAGGATTCATCTTGAAAAATGCTACCCTGGCGGAATTTCTCAAATCTGTACAATTAGTGGCTCGGGGCGAGACAGTTCTTCCACCGATTCTTACCGGTTCATTATTTACGCACGTCGTCGAGCTGGGGCTCAAGAAGGGAAAAGAAGAAATGACGAGAGCCGTGCGGATGACTAAACGCGAGCGTCAAATTGTCTTTCTGATAGCCGACGCTCTGAGCAACAAAGAAATTGCCACAAAGCTCAATATTGCCACACATACCGTAAAGAGTCACGTCCGCAATATCATGAAAAAATTGGCTTCGCATCGCCGACTTCAGATTGCAATGCACACCAACGACTAAGAGACATTCCAACCTCATACCGACCTCATTTCGAAAAGTACAACGCTATAGAAGTGTGCTTCGCACACTGGCATTCTTACGCCTCCGGCCACAATGACGGTTCCTTTTTGATGTTCTTGCTTTTGCTTTTGTGTGTCGGACCCCGAAATCGACAGGCGATGTGGACTGGCAATCGATGTTCATAATTCATTAATTCTTCCAATCTCACCCCTTGGTCGACTCTTATCCATTGTTTCCAACCATATTACACCTTTTGAGTGTGCTTTGATTTCGGTGCCCCTTCTTGGTGCCCGTCACTCTGAGCGGAGCGAAGAGTCCTACCAATTTGTATGGCGCCTTTCGGCGCCACGACATTCGAACACCTCCGGCCGGGCAAACGAAGAAGTAACTGGCCCATAGGCCACAAGAAATCATTGCGACTCTTTTTGCTTTGTTTTTTAATCGCAATATTGCCTTCGCAAGACGCGACACGTCGCGTCTCTACGAAAACACTCGGCGCACGCTCCCTTTGCTTGTCCCTATTTTATTTTTGCTCTTCGTCTTAATGCAAAAAACGACCCCAGATTCATCACCTGAGGCCGCAACGATTGGAATTGGTCCAGAAGTTTTCTCGTCGACAACTCTATGTCAATACCTGGCCATACCCTCTACCATCAGCTTTGCGTCCATCAACACTCCATACTCCGCAAAGTCAACATTCTTTGCTCCGCTTGATCAATTTCGTTTGATCCCAAACTTACCCCACGGGAATGTGATCTGCTCTTCATTTCTTGATTTTCAAGGGAAAAAGTTCGAATATTTCTGCGAGCCAGTGATGAATCCTCCCCATTGCGGTAGGTTGCAGAGGCTGGCGAAGCAATACTGCAATCCCCCTACTGAGCTTCGCCGATGGACCCGGTTGACCTCCCCTCTCCGGGCCTTTTTGATTTACGTGATGACCCTTCTTGCAATCCATCTGATTCATTCTTCATCAAGCACCGCCCGGACTATTTCAAGTACTTCTGTTTGGTCATAGGGTTTGATGACGATATCTTTCGCTCCCAATTTGAGCAATTCGGTTCTTTGTTCTGCATCTACAAAACCGCTTGCAACAATTATTTTGATATCAGGGTTCAATCGTTTCATTTCGCGTACCAGGATTTCCCCCGATAGTTTTGGGATCCCGATGTCCGTTATGACAAGATCGATTTGGTTTGTATTCTCCTTGAACTGTTCCAATGCCTCACGACCGTCAACAGCGGATAAGATTCTATACCCTTTGTCCCTGAGGCTCGTTGTAAGTATTGTCAGCAATGATTCCTCATCCTCCACGACCAACACAGTCTCCGTACCGCCCCGAATTTCCATTTCTGGTTTTTCCGGCCTCGCTTCCAACAAACTCGCTTCCTTCGGAACGGGGAGATAAAGAGTAAATACGGAACCGCGGCCTGGTTCGCTTTCTACATCGACGATGCCGCGGGCCGACTTGACAACACCGTAGACGACGGCAAGACCCAACCCTGTCCCCTTGCCTTTTTCCTTCGTCGTAAAAAATGGCTCAAAGATTCGTTTTCTCGTTGGCTCATCCATGCCCGTGCCGGTGTCTGTGACACTGATCGAGACGTACTGGTCCGCCGACACTTCGGGGAATCGTTCCCGGAGTTGTTTCCCTTTCACGAGGTCAGTCTTGAGAGTGATCTTTGATTCCGTATCAGCCTCTTGTTGACCGTCGGCAACAGCGTCACGGGCATTGACGCAGAGGTTGAGAAGTGCCTGATGCAATTGGCCCGAGTCGATGATGACAAACGGGAGCCCTTCTTTGAGTTCGACTTTAAACTCGATCGATTTTGGAAAGGTCTCCGCGAGCATTCTGCGGATTTCCATTGTTGTTTCATTGACATTGACCGGAACCAGTTCTACTTCGGACTTTCGGGCAAACGCAAGAATCTGACGAACAAGATTTGCACCGCGTTGGACCGCATTCTTGATCGTTTCGGCACTGGCCGCACGCAAGCGTTCATCATAATTCGGTCGCCTGAGGATCGAAAGATGGCCGAGAATGATTCCGAGAATATTATTAAAATCGTGCGCGATACCCCCTGCCAGGGTTCCTATGGATTCCATTTTTTGTGCATGGCGGATTCGGTCTTCCAGCAGTTGTTGGTCGAATTCCGTTTTTTTCCGATCACGAATGTCCCGCACAACCGACAAGATGTGTTTTATTCCTCCAATGTCCGTTGCGGCAACGGAGACTTCGAGGTCAACAGAACTTCCATTCTTGCATTTTCCCTTATACTCATAAATGGATGGAGCATCATCTCCTTTCAAACGTTTGCGGGTGTATTCCTGGATCCGCTCATTGTCCTGTGGAGCCCGAACAATCGATGTGTGCTTGCCGATGAGCTCACTCTCGAGTTCGTACCCGAACAGCTTCACGTAGGAAGTATTGACAAACGTAATGATGCCTTGCTCATCTTCAAGAACAATCCCATCACGAGAAGTCTCAAATATCGAATTCAAGAGTTCACGATTCCTTTGAATTTCCTCTTCTGCCTGCTTGCGCTCAGTGATGTTCCGGATATTACACTGGATTACTTTCTTATGACCAACGTGATAGACGTTGCTCACGAATTCCACATTGATTGTTGTTCCTGAGGCCGTCTCCAGCGGCAGGTCTTTATACCGTATATATCCTTTTTGCTGCAATTCTATGAAATTGGACTTGTTGGCTGCGATATTTTTGAAGAACCCAAGTTCCCAGATTTCTTTGCCGAGGAATTCTTCGTGGGAATAACCCAACAAGTCGACCAGGAAGGGGTTCACGTCGACTATCATTCCTGTCTCTGCATCCAGGATCAGGATGCCATCTTGTGCCGACTCAAACAGTCGACGGTACCTGACTTCCGATGCGACCAGTGCTTGCTCAGCTCGCGTTCTTTCAGTGATATCTGTCGCGACACCAATGAGTGCAATTGATTTTCCTTCATCGTTCGTCACGACGCTGGTGGAAAGGGAGACCGGGAATTCGGACCCATCCTTCCTACGATTCACTATCTCGCCCTGCCAACTTCCGTCTATTGTTGAGGCCAGTATCCCCTGATTCATCTCCGCCTCATTGCTGCGTGAGCGGACAATTTTTATATCCTTGCCCAACAGTTCACGCTCTTCATATCCGTAGGTCTTCAGAAAAGCATCATTGACGAAAAGAACTTTGTCCTCAAGGTCAGTAATGCTCACGCATTCGCCGATGCTTTTCACCGCATGGGCAAGCGTTCTATTCTCTTTCTCCGCTGCCTTTCGGTTGGTAATATCCTTTACAAGAATGAGATTTTCATCAAATCCTTTGACCCGCGAATACGAGATGAGACAGTCAACCAGCGTTCCATCTTTCTTGATTATCTGCAATTCATAATTGCCACCGATTCCCTGCATCAGCTGCACCCACCGCCTAGACATTTCTGCGTGGTATTCCTCAGGCACAAACTCAATAAACTGACGGTCTTTGATCTCTTCGAATGTGTACCCGAGAACGGAAGTGATTTTCGAGTTGGCAAACACGAGCCCCCCATCATCTGATACCGTAAAAATAACATCCATCGAACTTTCCATCACCGCCTCGAGGAATTCTTTTCGCCGCCTGAGTTCTCCTGCTTCTCGTTTACGTTCTGTGATGTCACTTTTAATCGCGATGAAATTGGATATTTCGCCCTTCGTATTTTGTAGTGGGGTAATCGTCATTTCTTCGGTATAGTAGCTGCCGTCTTTTTTCTTGTTGATAAGCTCACCCGTCCACACGTTACCTGCAGAAATCGTTTCCCAAAGTTGTTTGTAGAATGATTCGCTTTGTTTTCCTGATTTTAAAATCCTCGGATTCTGCCCATTAACTTCCGACTCACTATACCCGGTCATCGCCAAGAAGGCCTTGTTGACCCAGACGATATCTCCTTTAAGGTTGGTGATTGCGACTCCATTTGCCGTTGACTCGAGAGCCGTTGTAAGCAATATTTGAGATTCCTCAGACTTCTTGCGCTCGGTTATGTTTTCAAACACAGCCACAAAATATTCTTTTCCAGGGCTATAGACAGAAATTGAGAACCAAATCCTCAATGGTTCAACGTAGGTCTCAAGTTTCTCAGGTATGCCGGTCAATGCCACTCTCCCATAGACTTCGAAGAGCTCGGGATTTGACACAAGAATGCCAGGGATCACTTCACTAACCTTTTTCCTTACAACATTTACCAGTCCTGTCAATTCTCCAAACTTGGCGTTGACATCGATGTAGACAAAGTCCTTCGGCTTATTGTCCACGAACAGCATCTTACAATACGCGTAGCCATCGATCATGTTCTCGAACAAGGAACGGTAACGAAGCTCGCTTTCCCGCAGGGCATGAGTTGCTTGCACGCTCTGCCGCCGAACATCCAAATCGTGGAGTTGTCGTTCAATGACAGAAGTGAGCCTGTTGAGATTTGCCTTCATCACATAATCATGAGCTCCGGCTCTCATTGCTTCGACAACGAGATCCTCGCTCATGACTGCTGAAACCATGATAAAAGGAATGTCGATATTCCGCTCTTTGAATAATTGAAGAGCTATCAATCCACCGAAACCTGGAATCCGGTAGTCGCAAAGGATCAGATTCCACTGCTTGTCGTCAAGTGCCAAAAGAAATGCCTCCTCGGTATCAACCCGCTCCGCATAGACCTCGTAACCGCTCCTTTTAAGTTCACGCGCCATGAGTAAAGCGTCGAGTTCGGTATCTTCGACAATCAGTATTCGCAATTGTTTTGTCATGAGATTCGTGACGCGAAGGACGAGATAGAGAACTGAGACCAACATCTTTGCGCAGATCGTTTTTGAGAAACATCAACACAGCAATAACGAGGTTGATTTCTTATCATGGTATTGACTCATGAGACTGAAGGTCCAACCAATTTCTGCAAACGCAATTTAGTATCCCGATTTCACGATCAACGCCAGCGATGGGAGATTAACGATGGATAACTCCAACGACGTCGCCATTTTGGAAGGAACGCACAGGACCGAGGATTCGAAAACAGCATTGTCGTTCGAGGGAGAAGATTTCGTCAATCTCTCTTCCCCCACTTAACGGCTTCTCCCCTCTAAACTAAGGTGTTTGTCAAACGATCGCGAGGTGCGCAAACCGCACCCAACCACACAATTTCAAATACGCCTCATTCTCCAAGAGTTTCAGTCATGTGATTCCCCCCCAAAGGGTGGGATCACGCACGCTTAAGCGACAGAATTGCAGATTTTGAGCTAATCCAATAGAAAATCCAGCTGTTTGCCCACAATTACAATAGCGAAAATCGTGAATTGTCCATCACGAAAACCTGCATAGGCCTGGCATTTGGGTATGATGGTCAACCGCACATAAAAGTGCAATCTGTTTCTTATGAAGAGATACTCTTTTATTTTAGATCAATACACATTCGCATCGTTCAGAATTTCTAAAGTTCGGCCTTTTGCTGATTCGCAGCAGTTTGCAATATTCGATGCCATTGCCAGAACATTGTTTTCCGATGAATCTTCTGATAACATCGCTTCGTGCAAGGATTCGTTTCTATCGTCGCATCGATCCCCTCATCATTCTCTCGCACTTTTGTATAACGATTTTAGTGATAGAAGAATCACTTAAGCAGTGATGGACATTACTCGTTTTCGTTAGAATATTCATTGAGTACCAGAGGTGCAAAAGAATCCTTCCCCTGGATCCCGCCTTCAGTATTTACATGATTCTTTGCCTTCGGCAAATGACGAGAAGTGATGGAAGCCAAGACTGGGGATTGTCTTACACGACAGTCTTCTCTCAGCTGTTGTGGTTCGCGTGGCCCGCCTCAGACGGGCCAGACTGAAAAACCACAACTAAATCAATCACTGTATCTCAAATGCACAAGGAGAATCACCATGTTATTAAATCGCAGAATATTCTTCGGACTAATTTCAGTCCTTTGCACTATGTTACTGAGTGCCACATTGATCTACGTTTCGAGCCAACAAACACAGGCTGAGAAAAGCATGTATACGGGAAAAGAAAACCATCAAATCCCTTATGCATCTGGCAAAGAAATGATCCAGAGATTTCTTAACACTCGCATTCAAAAAGATCTGGTTGCCGGCTACATGGGAAGGAACATATTCGAGAAGATACTTGCTCAAGAAAAATGTGTCGGCATTCGCATTTATAAAGCAAAGTTGGGAGATGGGGCATCAACATTTGTTATTATTGGCGTGAATGGCGATGGAAAAGATATGGAATTCGGTGTCGTGGGCGAGGATATAGTTCCATGTCCGCCAATTTGTAACTCCGATTTGGATTTTACTTCCGGGACAGTAGCTTCTATCGAGCCAACGCCGCGAAGCGAAACATCAAATCATTGAAAAATGGATTTTCAGGGGTGTCTCTTTTAGGCACCCCTGAAGATCAGTGTCCTTTTGACAGGTCTTTCAATTATATTGGTCCTGCAAATGCGATTTGTTTCTAACTAAGGATCAAAGATGCAAATTCCAGTGCTTGCATACGCGTCTGGTCTCTCGGTGATTTTTCCTGTTGCATTCGGTGCAATTAGAATCAGATTGTTGGATCGTGCATTGAAAACGTTATTTTTGCTCCAAACAATCTATTTAATTGTGGTTGCCCTCCAATTCTATCTCGCCTTTCACCACATGACAAATCTTTGGATTTCGCATCTGTATGCCGTGATTGAGTATCCTTTTCTAATGGCAATGTTCTCGTTATGGCAAAAGAATCGTATTGTGGAAAGAACCATCGTGCTAAGCATCCCTATTTTTCTGGTATTTTGGGGTGTTGCAAGCATCTACTTGGAACCGTTTACGGCTCCTGCAATTTATACCTACCCAATCTCTAGGATGACTTATTGTGTCGTGGCGCTTTATACGCTCAGGATTATCAGTTTGGAATCGACAACCTTAATTCTTAAAGACCCGAGATTTTGGATCATTGGTTCGCTTTTGGTTTCTTCTACAGGAGAAGTTATTTTTTACGGCCTTAGGGGAATCATCGCTAACCTCTCTCAGCGTGACTTCTTGACTGCATTCGGAGTTCATTGGATTCTTATTATAGCCACTAATCTCACGTTTTCTATAGGATATATTTGCATACCTCTCAAGAATTCTGGTGGGCCTTCGCCATTGGCACAGTAACGCTTCTGTTGCTTGGCATCGGATACATTTGGACCGTCGTCGCCCATCAGAAGCAGTCCATCGCCTCTCGTGAACGTCAGCTGAAGCAACTGCAGGAACGAGAAGAGAGACTGAAGGTTTCTCAACAGCAGTTGCGGAATCTTACGGCAAGGTTGCAATCCGTAAGAGAAGAAGAGCGTCTAAAGTTGGCGCGCGAAGTGCACGACGAAATCGGCCAAGTTATGACGGTAGTAAAGATCTATTTGAAGGAATTAATTGGTGATTTGAAGTCACGAAAGCGGATTGCGGGTTCAGAAATGCTCGAGAGGCTTGAATCATTGACAAAACTGATTGATGGCTCAATCACGATGGTAAAAGAGATTTCCTACGATTTGCGGCCAATCGTATTGGACAATCTTGGATTGAAGGAGGCGGTCGAATGGGAAGCCCAAAAGATGCAAGATAGAGGCAAGATCCAATGTTCTGTCGTCTTCGAAGGTGCTCAACTATCGCTCGATAAGGAACAGCGAATTGGCATCTTCCGAATCTATCAAGAGGCACTTACCAACGTTTTGCGACATTCAGGGGCAACCGCGGTTCAGGTAAATTTTCAGACAGAAGATGAAGGATTTAGGATGCTCGTACAAGACAACGGAAAAGGAATTCCAGCAACAGAGATTGAGAACCCGAAATCGTTGGGTCTTCTTGGAATGAAGGAAAGGGCACTTCTCCTGCGTGGTGAACTAAGCATTTCGAGTGTCATCGGTGGTGGAACTCTCCTATCTCTGGTAGTTCCGAGGTCCTAAATCAAAACCAATGGCGATTTCGAGCAAAGCCAAGGAGGGCTTGTCAATGATCAAGATCTATATAATTGATGACCACGAACTTATGAGAGAGGGATTAAAAACGGTGCTGCGGAAACACGCAGATGTGCAAATCGTAGGTGATTCAGACAACTCCCACAAATTCCTTTCTGAAATTCCAAAATCGAACATTGACGTGGTGATTCTCGATATCACTCTCAAAGGTGAGGACGGGTTGGACGTCCTGAGGACAATCAAACAACAATACCCAAAGGTTCGCGTGCTTATGCTTAGCATGCATCCTGAAGAGCGGTTCGCTGTGAGGGCAATACGGTCAGGAGCGTCGGGCTATGTTGATAAACAAACTGCTTCGGAAGAATTGGTGGATGCTATTCGGAAAGTCTCAAGGGGTGAACGGTATATCACACCCAGCCTTGCGCAACGACTCGCTACCGAAGTTGCGTTCGATTCTTCCAAGCCTCCTCACGAAACTCTGACGGATAGAGAATTCCAGATAATGAGATTGTTCTCTCAGGGAAAGACATCAAGTGCAATTGCAAAGGAACTTTCGATTAGCACAAATACTGTGACCACACATCGGTCAAAGATTCTTGAGAAAATGAGAGTGCGGACAACGGCAGAATTGGTGCACTATGCGCTGGAGCATCATTTGGTAGATTAGAGCCTTCTGTGTCTTGCCGTCCAGAGCCATTAGTAGTACTTATTAGGTGTTTGGTTACTCCGGGTCAGGCATTACCTCCCTACCGTCCAACTACCAGTCCATAACCCCCACAGACAGCTTACTTTGATGAGCTGGCCTTACCCTATAGGCAGCTTCCCGTCCATTATCTGGTAATACCAGCTTTAGTTAGATTACTTTCCTTACCTGTCTATCCCCCGAGTCATATTTGCCATCTGCCTCATAAATAGATGATCGTTCAAAGAGGTCTGAAGAACAAAGCCCCAGCCGTGAGAGGCATAGGCTAGCCTTTATTGCTACATATTGAAGCCTACTTCAAAAGAACCATTTTCTTTACATCCACAAACCGCTTGGATGGATCGCAAAAATGGATCTCGACCCGAACGAAGGATTCTGAGAAAGCCAATGAGCTCTACCGGATGCTCAAACCCACGCTGGAGCGACCCCGTATAATCCGGCTGGAAGATCTCAGGACACGAATCTTGAACTACGTGAGGCTCAACCTGAAGGCGTCGACGCTTAGCCTTTATAAGATCGCGTTCGACAAATTCGTAACCTGCATCGGAAACAGGCCTCTGCGATTCATAACAGGCTCAGACGTAGAAACCTTTAAGGAATTCTTGACGAAAAACGTGTCGAAAGTCTCGGCCAATGACTATGTCCGGACGGTAAATGCCGGATTCAACATCGGCCTACGCCTCAACCTGATCACAACAAACCCCTTCAAGGGTTATAAGCCGTTCAGAATCCCGTTCATCAGGCAGGCATATCTGACGAAGGAAGAGTTCATCAAT
>CAZOIM010000045.1:18952-21061 GCA_964579855.1 uncultured Ignavibacteriaceae bacterium
TGGCGAAATTTCAACGGAACGTGGCGCAGCCCGGTAGCGCACTTGCTTGGGGTGCAAGGGGTCGCGGGTTCAAATCCCGCCGTTCCGACAAAGAGATTGTGGGTTTCGGATTGACAATTTGGGATTGTTGAATCACCGGCAGCAGGAATGAAGATGGAGACGAAGACCAGGCGAAAAGTAATTCTTGTTGGCGATAAGGTCTTGATCGCACCCGATCAGGATTCTGATCAGACGGCGCACGGCCTCTATCTCCCTCCGGGTGTTAAGGAAAAAGACAAGGTTCAAAGCGGCATTGTGGTAAACGTGGGACCGGGGTACGCAGTCCCCAACCCTCATTTCATTGACCAGGAATCCTGGTCCACGACTCCAAAGGATCCGATAAAATACCTGCCGCTCCAGGCTGAAGAAGGAGACTATGCTCTGTTCCTTCGTGAGTCTGCCATCGATGTTGAATATGAGGGACAAAAGTACCTCATCGTATCCCACGCTTCAATCCTGATGCTTATCCGACGGAACGATATCGACGAACTCATCCAGTAGGCCGGGCGCACGTGACGAGGGACCTGCGGTTATTCAATCACGAAAATGTACTCGAACAGCTGAATTCGGCTGAATTCAAGAATGGATATTTTGTGCTCGAATTCTATGCCGATGCAAAGAACTTGCCTTCTTCCGCTCCGACGGAAACTGTTTCGCGTTATTACCTGTACCCCTCAGGCGGCACGCTACGCGACAGCAATTTTCAACTGCTCTTCTACGACTCCGCCTATGATACCTACAGAGGATTCAAACCTCCGCATCGTTAGAAACGTCCACGCTGAAGGAACGATTCCATCGCGATTTTCGTTTGCAATAATGGCAGGTTTATCCATAGAATACTAAAAGAAGGGAACACACCCATGTACGATATTCTCATTCAGCAGATGCGCGACGAGGTAAAGCGAGTGGGGGCACGAGAACTTCGCACGCCCGAAGAAGTCGACACAACGATTCCCAATGCAAAGGGGACGATGCTTGTCGTGATTAACTCAACGTGTGGCTGCGCCGCTGGTGCAGCTCGTCCGGCACTTGCGAAGGCTCTTCAGATCGGCCCCGTTCCGCAGAACATCGTGACCGTATTTGCCGGCATCGACAAAGAGGCAACGGCGAAAGCGCGCGGTTATTTCGGCAGCGAGCCCCCTTCATCCCCATCGTTCGCATTCATGCGAGATGGAAAATTTGTTAAAATGATTCATCGATCATCCATTGAAGGTCACACCACCGATCAGGTTGCTGCGCACCTCATTCAGACATTCAATGAAGAGTTCGCTCAGGTCGAAAAACAGAGTGCCTGAGTTGTTCGTCTGACCTGCATTTTCCTTCGTAATGTAACTTCTGGACTCGGTGATCTTTCGCCGAGTCCTTTTTGTTTCGTCTGAATTCCGCTCTTTAGTGTCCTTCTGATTCCACATTGTTCACTTGGAATCCAGAGCTTTCGGGGACATGCATGCTACAGCCACGCGTCCTTGTTTGATCGGTCTTATTCCTCTTCGCCCCGTTCTGTTGATCTCCCGGACTTCTCCTATAATGCTCACGATTGGCACGCTGTTTGAATGAAGCTTGATGCCGATTTGGAATGGCGGAGTTCATTTCGGTCCCAGGAGAGTTGCAATGTTGCTACTCCGTATATCATTAGATACGGAACTCTTGATATTGTCCGTCTGTTATCTGAGACCAGAGCCTTTTTGCCGTCATGGACGGCGGTGAGTCCTACATCAACGCTCGTGTCGGGACGCGATGTGGAATACATTTGAGCGAACAATGGAATTGATTGATCATACTCATTTCTCACCATAGTAAGGAGATTGTTATGAAGAGACCCTCACGATTTTCTATTGTTCTGTTCATAGGTGCGTTGCTTGCTTCGACCGCCCTCGCACAGCTTTCGATCAGAAGCTCTCTGGACGGAACTCAGGCAGGAACCGCTGCCGTCGGGACAGGAACTGCATTCGGAACCTTCAGTGCCGATTTAAAGACCCTATCCTACCAGATCACCGTAGCGAACCTCACCGGACCGATCACGGGAGCCCATTTTCATTTTGGTCCAACAGGCGGCGTCATCACTCCGAT
>CAZOIM010000046.1:0-20099 GCA_964579855.1 uncultured Ignavibacteriaceae bacterium
AAGGCTGTTGCTCTATCCAATTGAGCTACGGGGTCGGGAGATGTTGTCAGTTGCCGAATGTCGGCTTCCAATTTCAGGTTGTTCCTCGAACTCTCCGACCAATTCCACCATCATACGATAAACATTGGCTCTCAATGATCAACTTGAACCACTTTGTTCTCCAGAGGATGCCAACTGACCGAGAGTAAATATACAAAAGGAAAGGGT
The DNA here is from genome assembly GCA_964579855.1 of uncultured Ignavibacteriaceae bacterium. Lineage (GTDB taxonomy): Bacteria > Bacteroidota > Ignavibacteria > UBA10030 > UBA10030 > JADGQA01. Next base: position 208 of record CAZOIM010000046.1, read on the forward strand.
TGGAGGCAAAAAGGGACTTATTCGCGAAGCCACACCGGAAGCATACGAAACAATCTGCAAAATATATTGAGGATCAACGACGAATCTTTGAGGCGGGGACATGCAGTGAGACCGTGATCGCTACTGGAAATCTCCAGTGAATGTCCAATTGGAAACTTTACCATTCGAGTCGATACTTGCGATCATGCTATCTGTAGTGTCCAACGATGATACGCCGGTTATCTGTAGTGTCTGAGGATCCGGGACGGTGGTGGAGTAGATACCGTTCAAATTCGAACGGTACCCTCCTGGAAGAACGTAACCGTTAAATGTATAGCCGCCTCCCCCCAGAGCCAGAATTCGCCTGTGGTATCGGACAGCGTTGATGGCGATGTGATGGAAATCGTCGATCATCGCTTTCTTGTTGGCATCGATATTATCGGCCTGGAAAAATCCCGTCCCCGCGAGGATCGCGATGCCGATGATGAGGACGCTAATCGCAATGATGAGCAGTTGGCTTTGACCCATAGTTAGATTCAGTCCTTGTTAAATCTTCCAGAACGCAACGATCACTCTGAGACCCATCAATGTATATGCCACCTCGGTGTTTTCGCCTCCTGCCTTAAATCATGCGAGAAAGGAGGTTCCTCTGTTAGTATGCTCATATGAGAACGCCGTTCCTACCTCAACGCACTTCACTAAGTTACATTATTACCGCCTCTAAAGAAATCAAAAATTCTAATCTTGCCCCCCAGCCCACACGGGTACGTAGGTCATGGTCTTGCTAAATCCTGTCTGTGCAGACCTTTCTGCTTTGGAACGCAGGATTTCGTTGAAATACCTCAGTTCCATCAAACTGCTTCAATGAGTCGAGTATGACCTCATTTACGTAGTTGACACTGTCATAAGCTATTTTGAATTTCACATCGTACGTCGCGCCGCCGTTATCGTGATTGCTGAACTCAGGATATGCGATCCGAACAACTTCGTGCCCTGGAAATCTCGAAGGCCCACCCCAGGCGTTGTTCACGCTATGGGCAACAATCGTCAACGTGAGAGGATCAAGAAATGGTCAGTGCTGGGCAATTGTCTGGGTTGGATAATCCGTGCTTAGAATTACAAATACAATAGAAGGAATTAGTGAGAGAGAAATACGGAATGCACAATCCTACACGAAGTGGATGTCGGTTAAAGACTGGGTCGGGAAAAAGAAAATCCCCGCCCACTCCTGTCGGCGAGGTTTCTCCCTCAAAATGTCGGGTTACCTGACTATTCCGAGTTCATGTTGGGATCGACCCGTAGAAATACATTGCAGTGCTATGAAGGCTTGTCACAGACGGAAGTATTAAAGTATATGTCTCGAAAGCCATCGTCGACACTAAGCAAAAGGTTGGATTGTATGGCTGGGACTGACTCCTGGGTGATGCCGAGAAGATCATTTATTAATTTCAAAAATTCTTTTGTCGGGACATTAACCTCCTAAAGATTCGCCCGTGCTTGATTACTGAGTATACGGGACAAAAAAGGCAGCCGGTGGATCGGCTGCCTTTTTTGTGCCCTATTCACAGAATGTGGGAATGCTCACTTCATCAATATCATTTTCTTTGTTGACACAAAATTGTCTGTGGTAATTCTGTAAATATATGTTCCGCTTGACACGAAGTGTCCACCGTTATCGTCTCCCTTCCATTGAACTCCATGATTCCCAGCCGGCATATCACTGCTGAGCAATGTTCTTACCTCCCGTCCCAACATGTCATAGACCTTTACGTTCACAAAGGAATTCTTTGGCAATGCAAATGTTATGCTGGTCGTGGGGTTGAAAGGATTTGGATAATTCTGATTCAACCGAAATTCTTTGGGAAGATCCGTCTCGGTTATTTGAGCGATAATTTTAGCCTTGCTTTTTTGAGACATCGTTGGAAGAAACGTTACATCCGTTAGACCAGAAGCGGTGGTCGAACCAGTTTTAACAAACGATCGCAGAGTGTAATTGACGCTGTCGTCCAGAGATGGATCCCAGTACGTATAACTCGTATCGAAATTTGCTTGAATGAAGGTAGTATTGAGATTTATCGCAGCACCTCCGCCAAACTTGTAATCACCGAAGGTGGTCACTAAACTCACCTTGAGAACATTGTCTTCGTTGAGGAAAGAAGACGTAGGCAGGAAAGAAGACGTATCTTGATTCGGGAAAGTAGACGTACGCGATCCACCACTATAGTAATACGACGAACCAGCATGATCGTCATAATAGTAAACAAAATTTGACATATAGCGCTCGATAGAACTATAGCAGGAACTGCTGTATTTTCTGGTTGTAAGAGTAATGTTATTGACAGAATCCCAAACCTGGTAGACCGAGGAATCGGCGTTGCTATAAGTCAAAGGAACATTTGTAAACAAATTCTGTATCACGCTACCATCGGAACGTATGATGATGAATGCAGCAGTATCTAGAGTACTCGTTGTTATCGGTGGATTGTCAATAGAGGTCTGGTAAATGAAAGACTCAGAATTATCCTCAGCGTGATTATCAAGAATGTGCTGACCGTTCGATGCTGTGACGGCGAGCTCATCATATAAATCAGCTTCTTTGTCATACTGCAAATAATAATTGGATTGCGCCACTTGAGTTGCTGGGTTGGAAAATGAAATTGAGAACTTGCGTTTATTGTTTTTGGAGTCATATTCGCCCGGATTCACATTGGAAATAACCACAGAATACCTCTGAACACCCGCAGAAGAATACGTGAGGCCCGCGAAAACCACGCTTGCATTTCCTCCGGCAGCAACGGCAACATTCGTTGTGGTATGAATCAAGGAGCCTTCCCGATATAAAGATACATCACAGGTTGCAGCAGTTTGCATCTTAATTTCCTGAATAAATACCTCGACATTGAAAGGGACATTGACATTTTGCGCAGTCGGTGCTTGAATCGATGAAACTTTAAGGTCGGGTCTTAATCTGACACGAGTCCATTCTTCAAGGACCTGCACCTGTACCTTTTTCTGAGCCTTGATTTCAGCCAATACGCGCAATGTATCATTGTTAAACCGGCCGCGTATTCTGGAGACAAGTTCATTCCCGGTGAGATCAAGAAACTTCTCATTGCTACTAAACGCTACATGGCCTTTTTTATTGAGTATTGTTACCTGAAATTTCTTAATCGAGGTGGGAACAGGATATACTACTGGGTTCGAACTTTCAAACGTGGCATAAACGTCGACGCCGTGTTTCCCCTGCAATGCCTTGATTTGCATCGAATACGCATCGACCTTGACACCTCCATTAGAGAAGAGTGACACGGTAAGACACAAGAGAATGATGGGGAAGAATAACAAAATTCTTAAACGCAATAGCTTTTTCATTTTAGTTCCTTCGACGATTGAATGAAATCTGACGTACAGTGTCAGGATTGAGAATCAAATTAGTAATTTGTGGACTGTTGAAGACTGTCAAGCTCATGCTCGCGAATATAGTTCACGCTATCCCGCACCCATTTGAATTTTACATCGTACCAATGGGGATCAAGATTTCCGGGCCCAATATCAGTGTTGAAGAACTCAGCGTAAGCAGTCCGAGTGACTTCGTGTCCGGCGAATGCTGCGGGCTCTCCTGGACCTTTGTACAGACCATGAGAAACAATGGTCAACTTAACAATCACTCCACTATTGTAATGTGAAGGAAAGATGGAATTAAGGTAAGCTATGGTGAAAGGGCTCACTGTGCTCGCAGTATATGAATACAAGGAAAAGAAATTCGTGGAATAGGAGCTGTCACCTGCATAGATTGGTCCATAGCTTGCCTCAAAATTGCCTGTGGTCCAGCGATGAAGTGCTCTCTGGACACCCGCCCGGGCCATGAGATCTGCGCGCTGCAAGTAGGAAATGTTCATTACAGTATTGCCGACAGAAGCCTCAACCCTTGTCAGCGAAAGTGAGTACAAGCCAAATACGATTGAAATCGCTCCGATGAGAATTACTTTGGAACTGCTCATGCTATGTCGCGATCCTTGATCGAGTCATTCTCACATAACAATAAATAGGAAAATCTCATTGATCTGCAACTACACGACAATGTCGTCGATGTAGGACCCCTTAGTTTATGTTCGTAGGAAAGAACCGGTAGTACCATTCGCTGGACGGGTAGAACCCACGGATAGGTTCTCCCGAGCCCATGATCAGATCAACGGAAAAGGATTTTATTGCGCTCAAGTTGGTCGTCGCGGCGCCTGTGGAATCAAAATACTGGAATGCGAGCTTGACCACCCCATTCGCTACGTTTGTAGGTGTACCGCCGTTGACCGACTTTTTGAGTATCCGATCATTTGGATTCGGAGTATTCGACAACTCGAGAGTATCTCCTACAAAATACCTCACAATCACAGGAGAAGCCGAAGGAGGAGCCGGAGCCAGAGCTGAATTGTATTTTAGTTCAATTGTATCCTTGGAAGCGACTGTAAAATATGGCGGACCACTCCAATTGTATCCCACCTTTTCGAGATCATACCGCATGATCCGCGATACGGTGCTGACGAGGTTAAGTTGAATCGCCTGAGAGGTCTTCTCGCTCAGCTTGGCCTGTAAAGCAACGGTTGCATTCAACACGGCGATGACGATTACCCCACGAACCACTAAAGACAAAATAATATCGAGAATTACTCCCACGGATCACGAGAGCTTGATTAAACTTTGATCACAACGATTCGGAGAGTACAACAAGCTAGCCCTTCCTTCCATTCGTTACGATGGAGTAGAACTTCAACCAAGTCGTCGTGCCCGGATTTGGTTTCAAGTATGGGTCCTGGGTTATCCAGACTTCAATTTGCTTGTACCATTGCATGGTCGAGGTTGACTTCGTGCCGTTGACATCAACATAGTATACCACGACGGAATCTTTGAACCCGTTCAACCCATTTGTTGAATCAACGAGCCGGGTGTAACCGTTATAGTCGTCCACGTCATCGTACTTAGCTATGGATTGATACGGATAGCGATCAGGCTTCGTAATTGTCTCCCCTGCGTCCGTTCCAAGCGATCCCGGAGCAGTAAAGGGAGGAGAAGTCAAACTTATTTGTGCTGCACCGGGGGTTGACCCTTCGTCAAATTTTTTTGTGAGAATCTCTGACATGAGCGACCGCCCAAGATCGGTCGCGGTTTTGACAGCCTCGGAAGTCATTAATTCCGTGTCCGCGTTGTTCAAAGTGCGGTAAGCATTCATGAACATGACGATCAAGAGTCCAAAGAACATCACCATCAACATAGTCTGACCAAGATTCATATCGAGATCCGTCTACACTGCAAGTTGCTCAAACCGGGGCCCGCTAATCATCCTCAACCGTTGCGCTCGCCACTTCTTCCAGGCTGGTGACCCCCTTCTTCATCAGATCGAGGGCCGTTTGGCGGAGTGTCATCATGCCGTGCTTCATTGCTGCTTCGCGGATCGCATCTTCGTCGATCGACGTTTCGGATTCTAGGATAATCTTGCGAATGTCTTTTGTGAACGAAAGCGCCTCGTGAATCGCTGTGCGTCCTTTGAAACCCTTAATGCAGTTGGGGCAGCCAACCGCGCGATAAATCTTTGTCGTATCAATCTCATTTTCTGTCATACCGAGGCGGAGTAGTGCCTCCCGGTCCGGGTTGATAACGGGCGCCTTGCAGCGCGGGCACAGTTTTCTCATCAATCGCTGGGCAATCACCACGTGTACCGTGTAGGCAAGAAGAAACGGTTCAACCCCCATCTTGAACAGTCGCGAGACAGCACTTGGAGCATCATTCGTATGGAGCGTGGATAGTGTCATGTGACCAGTATTCGCGAGCTTCACCGCGATGTCCGCGGTGATCTTGTCGCGAATTTCGCCTACCATGACAATATCAGGATCGTGCCGCAGGATGGCTCTTAACGCACCTTCAAAATCCAATTTCGGGCTCAGTTTAACCTGTCTCGCACCTTCGATAAAATATTCTACGGGATCTTCCACGGTCAGCACATTCAACGCAGGATCCATGATTGTCTTGAGCGCGGCAACGAGTGTTGTGCTTTTTCCGCTTCCAGTCGGTCCAGTCACAATCACGATGCCGTACGGCTTCTTGATTGCGCGCAGGAACGCTTTCTCGGCAAACGGTTCGAAGCCCAATTCGCTGAGCTGCATCCCCACCGACGTTTCCTTCAAAATTCGAATCACGATAGATTCGAATTTGCTTTTCATTTCTTTCCCAACAACGGGGATAACCGAGACACGGAAACGGACAGTCTTGCGGTCGATCAACAACTGGGCGTAACCATCCTGTGCCCGAGTTCGCTCAAACCGGTCAACTCCCAATGCGCGATCCTTCACCACTGCGGCCACCGCCTCAGCACGGACGTCGCTGTGCGTATACCACAGTGTCAACTTGCCGTCGATACGGAAATGGAATTGCGTCACCCGTTCGGCGACGGGGATAACGTGGATATCGCTTGCACCGATGCGCACAGCGTCGGCAAGAATATTGGTTGCAAGTTCCACGAGCCCGCTTTTGTTGATTTCCTCTTCGATCGCCTGTTCGAAGAGCTCATCGTCCTGTTGCTGTTGTTCCTCGACGCCTTCAGCGTGCAGACTCTGTTCAGAGGATTTGTAGGACGACCTTGAAATGTTGACACGTTTCCACAATTCCTCCCAATCGGTGAGTCGGACGTAGTAAAGTTCGAATTTCGGATACAAGAATCCCCTTGCAATGTAGAACACTTCGGGATTTGTCGGGTCGGGCGTTATGACAAGCAATCGATTCGGCTTTTCAGGATCGACGGAATAAGGTAAAACCTGATTTTCTATGGCCATTTCCCGGATGGCTTCGGGAAGCGAGCTCAGCTCCTTGCGCATGAAAGCCAGTTGTGTTTCTTCAACCTGACCCGGATTGATGTCAAGGACCTTAAAGGCGTAGTAATCGACAACTTCCTTGTACACCAGGTCGCGGTTCGCACGAAAATCAGTGACCAGGACCTGTGCCAATTTCCTGCGGTTCTTCCGATCCTCTTTGCTTATGACATCCAGAGCCGTGAGAAGCGTTTCGGGAGTAACAATTCCCTTCTCAACGAGGATGTCGCCGAGCTCGCGTTTCGCGGGTCGTATTTGTTTGGTTTCTGACACGATTAGTTTGAGGAATCCATGAGGTTATGCATTACTGACCGTACGTGTCCACACTCACAGAGGACATTTCTGTCGACAGATATGTGAGGAATACCATGGCGATCATGATCATAATGGAAATACTGACTTCAATGACACTCGTGAGATTCTTCAGGGCATAATGATTTTCCGTCTGATAGAATTCAGCAAGCTGATTTGCCGTCGCCTTGACATCTCCTGTTTCAGCCGCAGTCCTGAAGCGAGAGATAACCATTTCCGGGAAAAAATCCGTCGCTTCAAGAGCTCTTGGAAGTTCCGTCCCAAATTTAAGCATCATCGGTACGGTCACCGTACGAATCTGGCGGGCAAGAAAGATGTTGCCGCTCGAATCGCCCGCTATCTGTATCGCATCGATATTTTCGCCTGAAGTAGTATACATGATTCCAAGAACGTTGCAGAAGATCTCGATACTTGTGTTCCTCAAGATGCCACCGACATACGGAACCTTGATAAGATAACGATGAAGGTTGTATTTTCCTTCTGCAGAAAGGATGTATGCGTAGAAACCGCCAGTGAATCCCAGAATCAACACGAGCAAGAATATATAATTTCCCTTGACGAAATCACTGACATCCATGGTCATCTGGGTCAGTGGCGGAATCGTGGAGAGAAGTGGCCCCATCGTTTTTACCATCTGAGGAAGCAGATACAATGCATAGAATCCGATTGCACCAATCAGGGTCAGCGACGTTATTGCGGGAAGCAGAAGCGAACTCGTTAGTCCTTTCTTGAATTCAGCCTGCCGCTCCACGAGTGACGAGACGCTCTTAAAAATCGAAACCATGTCGCCGCTTTTGGAGGCGATGCCGAGCATGAGCGCGTTGTGTTCTCCAAAGACTCTTCCTTGCCGAATGAAGGCTTCACGCGAATCAACACCATTTCTCAGGTCATTGAGAATGTCTTTAATCGCTCCCCGAAGGTACCGATTCTTGACATTGGTCGACATGATCTGGAGCACTTCTGCGTAGGCGATCTTCTGCTCGAGCAGTCTTGCACTCGTACCGACGAAGCTGACGATCTCGTTGATAGGAGCGCGTCCCTTGAAATCAAACACACGCCGGACGGACTGCACGTCGAACCTGAGGCTTTCCAGTGCCCTGACGACTTCGTCACGAGAATACGCACTTTGGAATCCATCGACGTAACGCGTCCCACGCTTGACTCGGTACACATACGACTTCTTCTTATGCACTCCAAGAACACTACCTCCACGGGAGGTCGTTTGCTGCTTTGCTTTCCTCCGAGCCTCTCTGGACGTCGAGGCCATTAGAAAAAATTGGATAGGCTTTCCGGCCCTATCCCGCGCATCGATTCTGAATTCTGATTGTTTAGTTCCAGCAGCCATTTGACGTTATTCAAAATCTCCGGTAAATGTCCAGTTGGAAGCTTTACCATTGCTATCAATCTGGGCGATCATCGTATCGCTGGAATCCCTTGCTGAAATTCCCGTGACCTGTAAGACATCTTTACTAAGAGGAGTGGTGGAATAGGTACCGTTCAGGTTTGACCGGAAACCGATAGGAAGTGAGTATGGAATGTAAGTATACCCTCCACCGCCCAATGCGGCTATTCTCCGATAATACCGGACTGCGTTTGTTGCGATATGATTGACATCATTGATCATTGCCTTCTTGTTGACCTCAATATCGTCAGCCGAGAAGACCCCAGCACCCGCGGCGATGGCAATGCCAATGACGAGAACACTGATAGCAATTATCAAGAGTTGACTTTGTCCCATACCAGCACACCCACCTCAGTGTCAAATCAAGAGGCATGGGCCTTTGTGTCACACGTCCCCCCGATTGTGCACTCGGCGAACATGCTCAATAATTCCCCAATCTGGCTCTTATAATAATCCAATCAGGGGTAAAATGCAAGGGAACCGCATTTTCCTCGAATTTCAAGAACGTATAGTCAAATGAAAGACTTGACACTGTCAAGTTTAATTCATCCTTGGACTGAACGTCGTTGCCATAAGTCAAGATGCTGAGGGAGTATGACACTCCGAGTTCCGTTTCCAAAACTCACTCTTAACATCATTAGAAATTGTAATCAATACAACTGCATAACAATGTGCAGAAATGGATCGGCATGTTGGATCAATGTGGGTACGACAGAAGATACCAGTGGCGGGATTTGCGTTCTAAATTTCTCCGCGGACGGATTTGCCAATCACTTCCGCCTTCGAATTGACGTGCAGTTTTCTGTAGACGTGTTTGATGTGGAATCGTACGGTGTCTATCGAAATGCCAAGCTTGCCGCCGATCATTTTGTAACTCAATCCTTCGACAAGTCCATCGACAACCTGGCGCTCCTTGATCGTGAGAGCTTCTCCAACTTTCGTAATCTTTTCTGAACTGAAGTACTTGATGACTTTCTTTGCTATTTCAGGCGACATCGGGGCTCCGCCGGAGTATAACAAAAGAACTGCATCCTTGATCTCCATCAAATCCGATCCTTTGAGCAAATACCCTCCCGCCCCTGCCCGCAATGAATCAAAAACCAATTCCCAGTCTCCGTACGATGTAAAGACAATAAACTCCATTGTGGGGAATTTTTCTTTTAAGTAACTGATGCCGCTGATACCGGAAAGACCTGGAAGCTTGATGTCGACGATGACCACATCGGGAGTAGCTTCATTCTTGAGTTGCTCTAGAAAAGATTCCACTGAGTCCGCAACAATTCCGCATTCGAATTCTGGCTGCTTTTTCAGGAATGCTTTGACAGACGTGCGGATTGAATTTTCATCCTCGATAACCGAAACGGTGATTTTTTTGCTGGAAGTCTTCATCTCAGTCAGGTTTCTCGATTCTGATTGCGATCACTTTATTGAAGATGATTGAGTTATGCAATTCTGATTGTAAATCTCGCAATTTATGGACACAAATGCCAATCAAGCGAAGTCAAAAATAGCGGCAAATGAAGAACTGGTACTGCCAGAATGGGCCTTTTCGCCTTGTTGTAAGGCCAAAGCGAGGGGAAAACTCAGAGTTTGAGGTATTTTGTCGAGATCATTTGCATGGCACGCTGTGAGGCATTGAACGCCCATATGATTGATCCTCCCTTGGGGCCGGCACTAAGATCACCGAGCAAAAACATTCCGGGGACACTCGTTTCAACGGTATTTTTCAGTACTGGATCTTTACCGTCGAATCCGATGCCGATGGTTTTGAGAAAATTTGTGGGCGTCGTTCCCCCCAGGGCATACACGAGGTAGTCAAACGTTCTGTTTCCAAATTTGTCCTGTTTGTAGGCCACATTTGGCTTTCCGCCAGATTCGGTGACAGACGCAATATCCGATTCAAGTTGCAGCTCAACCTGGTGGCGTTTCGCGAGTGCTAGGAGACTTTTGCGATTGATGTCATTCATTCTTGAAAAATCTTTCTTTCGATAACTGAGCGCAACACTGTTCCCTTCTTGCACGAGGTACTGGCAATACTCGGATGCAGAATCTCCGCCGCCAACGACAAGAACTTCCGCATCGGACACCGGTGTCGAGGTGAGGTCAAACATGATTCGGGATTTCAAGGAAGTTGGAATCCTGTACTCCGGCTTGTTCGGCTTTCCCAGTATCCCAATGGCAACGGTAATGATTTTCGACTCGAAGGTACCCTTGTCTGTATATACGTCGAATCGCTGCTCATTCGGATATTTGTGAATCTTATGGACTGCCTCGTTGTAGCGGACGTCGATGTCGTAGGTTTTGATTGCATCGTCGATATAGGAAAGCATTCCTTGTTTTGACGAATCGGTAATGCACATAACACCGGTGCATTCAGCAATGAACCCCTTATAGTTTGCCGTTACAAGTTTGTTATCGGGATAAAATTTCTTGATTGAAAACGAATGTTCGTGCGCTCGCTCTATGATAGTGATCTTGTCGGCAGGAATTCCCGCAACTCGCGCTTCCACTGCCATGCTGATACCGGCAGGGCCCGCTCCAATGATTACAACGTCGTACCCCATATGATTCGTTCTCAACCCCTTTGTTCAATCGTCAACTCTTAATACCGCTTACCTCCATCCGATCATTCAATGCATCCTCTCGAAACCCGTCATGCGTGAAGATTCATCAAGCGATCGGTATGCTCAAAGACTTCATCGACGCTGATTTCATCCATGCATCGGAAGTGTTTCTCGGGACAGGACGATCGACCAATATGTGAACAAGGTCTGCAGTAGAGTCCGTGCCGCTCGATGACGGTGCTGTTCTTGTTTTGCGGAAAGAAACCAAACTGACGCACCGTTGAACCAAAGAGCGCCACAAGATTCCTTTGTCTGGCCTCTGCAATATGCATGAGGCCGGAATCGTTCGTCACGACGACATCGCAAAAGTCCATTGCAGCCGCTGATTCGAGCAGCGAGTAGTTCCCGCTCAGATTGGTGGTTCGACCGATTCCCGTATGATCGTCTATTGCTTTCGCTATCGCGTCAGTATATCCTGTATCACCCTTACCCCCGAATAACAATATTTTCGCATCGCGATCGCGCACGCAACGTACCCCCAATTCTATGTATCGGTCCATTGGCCAGCATTTTGTAAAGTGCCGTGCAGTCGGACAAAGCCCCACAACTTTCTCGAATTGATTGAGTTTCAGAACAGCCATCCTGCCAGAAACCGCGAATTGAACCTCGTCCGGAATGTGCAGCTCGGGACCTTTGCCATCATTTTTGACACCAAAGGACTCGACAGACTCAATGTATCGTTGCGAGACAGGAACAACATCCTTGTACAAGTTTTTCTTAAGACTTATAAGGGCGGACCGTTCCTTTTCCCGTTTGTCAATGGTCATCACATGTGCAGGACCCATAAAGGCCCGGATATAACGACTTCTAAGGCTTCCGTGTATGTCTACAAGGAGATCATAATTCTCAGCCTGAATCCTTTTCTTTAGGATTCGCAGACCGTTGAACCCATCCGCCGCATCAAACTCGTATGTATAATTGATATTCTGGTTTGAACGGACAAGCTCAGCATACTCCTTACGCGTTACATAGTCGATCTGACTTTTGGGAAACCGGGTCCTCAATACACGCAGGAGCGGAGTTGACAGGACGATGTCACCAATAGAGCTAAAACGCAGAACTAAAATCTTCTTTGGTGTGTTCATTACTACTGAAGATAACAGGATTTTGCAGGAGGCGCAATTTCTCGCGTGTGAGTCTGAACGAGGATGCGCATAGACAACCCATCATCTTTTAGGGAGAATCAATCCAACGATGAATCGACCGAATACCATCGCTGAACTTAGACGGAGTGGCTACAAGGTGCTTTCCGTCAAAGATGAAATTAGAAAAAACCTTGTCGAGAAGCTCCAGAAGAAGGAACCTCTTTTCCCCGGTATCATCGGATATGACAAGACGGTTATCCCCGCGATCGTAAACTCGTTGCTTGCGAAACACGACATTCTCCTGCTCGGTCTCCGGGGTCAGGCAAAGTCCCGGCTGGTCAGAATGCTTCCCTCCCTGCTTGATGATTACATTCCCATCATCAAAGGAAGCGAGTTGAATGAGAACCCCTTCCATCCGCTCACCAAGCGAAGCATCGAAATGGTGCAGGAACATGGGGATGACGTCGAAGTGGAATGGCTGCACCGGGATCAACGTTTTTCCGAGAAGCTCGCAACACCGGATGTCACCATCGCGGACCTGATTGGCGACATCGACCCGATCAAGGCCGCGACGCAAAGACTCCATTACGCACACGAAGGAGCCATTCATTTCGGGATTATTCCCCGAACGAATCGCGGCATCTTTGCCATCAACGAGTTGCCCGATCTCCAGCCACGCATCCAGGTGGGTCTTTTCAATATCATGGAAGAGAAAGACATCCAGATCCGCGGATTCAATATCCGCATTCCGCTCGACCTCCTTATAGTGTTCACGGCAAATCCTGAAGACTACACAAACCGTGGCAACCTCATCACACCTTTGAAAGACCGCATAGACTCACAGATTCATACGCATTACCCGCGGACGCTTGAGGAGGCTGTCTCCATTACCGAGCAGGAAGCCTGGGTCAAGCGTGAAGATCGAAAGGTCGTCATCCCACAGTACTTCAAAGAGATTGTTGAACAGATTGCGTTCGAGGCAAGAAAGAGCGAATTCGTGGACCAGAAATCAGGAGTGAGCGCGCGGTTGACGATTTCAGCCATGGAGAATCTTGTCAGCAACGCCGAACGCCGGTCCATCATGCTCAGCGACCCTTGTGTCGTTCCCCGTATTTGCGACCTTCAGTACACACTTCCCTCAATGACAGGCAAAGTGGAATTGGTTTTCGAAGGAGAACAAGAGGGAGCACTCAAAGTAGGGAAAGCACTTGTCGGTAAGGCTGTCCGATCGGTATTTCAACGTTATTTCCCCGATCCGCTTCAGCGAAGACCAAAGCACCAAGGTGAAGGGAAACAAAAGGACGACTCGGAATACGGCAAGGTGGTCAACTGGTTCGAAGCAGGGAACAAGGTTGAGATCGCCGACGACGTACCGTTTGAAGCCTATCGGCGGGAATTGGAACGCGTACCGGGACTCCTCGACCTTACCAAGAAACACCTGAAGATCGCACCCGAGAATACCCGTGAGATTGCCTCGGCCATGGAATTCGTTCTTGACGCGTTACACCAATGCTCGAAGATTGCGAAAGACGAAGTCGATCACATTACGGCGTATAAAGATATGGTTGGAAGCATTTTCACCGGCAAAGGGATCAACATCGAAGAAGAAGAAGTCTAATGCGCTTCCGTTACACCAAATGGACCCCTGAATCGCAGACGGACGAACAGCGTCTGCAGTCGCTGATGTCACTCTTCAGCTACCTCGTCGTGAAGACCAGCGGTGACGTCGAGGAAGCCCTGGAGTGGTTGAGGCAACTGGCGCAGAAGCACGGCATCTTCGATGAAGATCTCACGATGGAAGAATTGATCGAGAAGCTGAAAGAAATGGGGATCATCGAAGAAGTGAACGGAATCAACACGCTCACGACCAAGGGTGTTCAGAAGATCAAGCAGGATGCTCTAAAACACGTCTTCTCGTCGTTGAAGAAAGCTCCGGGCGGAAGCCACGAAATGCCGGATAGCGGTACAGGTGTCGACAGGCTCAGCGAGACCAAGAAATTTTCGTTCGGCGACATGCCGACGAACATCGATCTGACCTCAACGCTCACGAATGCCTTCATCCGTGACGGCATTGATAATTTCGCCCTCATTGAAGATGATCTCGAGGTCTATGAAACGGAGCACCTCACGAGTTGCGCAACAATCCTCCTCCTCGATATCAGTCACAGCATGATCCTTTACGGCGAAGATCGGATTACACCGGCGAAGCAAGTTGCCCTGGCTCTCGCAGAGATGATCCGCATTAAATTTCCGAAAGATTATCTTGCCCTCGTGGTTTTTGGAGACGAGGCCAAGGTGCTGAGCATTAATGAGATTCCATTTCTTCAGGTTGGACCGTATCACACCAATACAAGGGCCGGCCTTCAGCTTGGGCGAAGTTTGCTTCGTCGATGCGGGAACGTCAACAAACAAATCTTCATGGTAACCGACGGTAAGCCTTCCGCCATTTTCGATGACGCCGGTCGCCTCTACAAGAATTCTTTTGGATTGGATCCGCGCATTGTGAACAAGACGCTTGACGAAGCAGTCCAGTGCAGGCGGGAGAAAATTACCGTTTCTACATTCATGGTCGCGCAAGACCCTTACCTCGTAAATTTCGTCGAAGAGTTTACAAAGGCAAACCAGGGGCGCGCATATTTTTCCGACCTCAACAATTTGGGGGAATACATTTTCGTCGATTATCTCCGAAATCGACGAAAAAGGATAAACGCGGGACGATAGCGTTCTTCCGATTTCGCGCTCTTGAGTTGTGGTCCTGCGATTCAATCGAGCGCATCCAGGATTGATCTCCTACGATTGTTATTGTTGCTCGCCTTCCAACTCCCTTCACCCTCTGTCACCCCTCTATCGCATTCTCAGAGTTAAGAATGAAATACTGAACAATGCAGAATCTGCGAATCGCTAATACGACTCCGCTCAATTCCCTTCACAAGTCCTTGCGCAATATCAGAATGGAACGCATATCCGATTTTTCGATTGGCATCAATCTTGATGAGAGCCACGATGGCGGAGCGATACCAGTAGGCGGTGAGGCAATCCGGCAATTGACAGACCAGACATTCCGAATTGCATCATCAATTCCAGAACCGGGGGCAACGTGGAGGCTCGTATGATTTGGGTTGTCGGGAGTGTTGGGTACGTTGTTGCAGTGGTCGCGATTGTGCGGTTCTTTCAATTCGTTTCAAACTCAGATCGTTCAATTGTCGAGATATTGACGGCTGAGAATGGGATGACTCCATTGCAGAGATTCAAGCCTTCTTCAAAGACCGGAAAACGGACACGGTCGGTAGTAACGAGAAATCTTCAGCAGGTTTGACCGATTTACTCGTCCTCTTCCAGCGCTCGAAGACTTTTGGTGGTTCGAGAGTCTATTCAATTGACTGAACTCAGTCAGAAATCTTTCTGTTGATATCAGTTCACTCGGATCGGGCCTGGGAGAATCCCACAAAATCCACCCGTTGGTTCGTTACTTTGAGCTGTTCATTGCGTTGCGATCATAACAGCGGACGAGTAGCACGACTGTCTACACAGGAATGTCGGTCCTCTTGGTATTGCACGAATAGCAGAAGAATGCCATTTCCTGGTTCATGGCGCCACAAATAGGACATCGCCAGGTGAGATTGGAAAGACTTCGAAGGAAAAGGATAGTGACGAGCGCGAATACTCCAAAGAAAAGTCCAAGAAAGAACCAGGTCTCGACCCTTCTTTTTTTTCGGTAGGCAATGTATGCCGAAAGTAAAGCACACGCCGTCCAGAAAATGATGACAAATGTTTCCATGACTCTTCTCTAGGGTAGAAGACTGTTTTGGTTCGATCGAGGTGAGTCTTCGAATTTCGAACAAGAACGGAATCAAAGTAGTAAAGAAAGCTCCAAGAATCCACCAACGCAATCAATTTGCCTCGCCCTCTGCGATTCCAGTCATCTGCTCTTCCGAATATCAACTCTTCATGGATGTTATTTGAACTCGGCGATGAATTACAATTGATCAGAGTGCATAAGCAGCAACTGTTCGCTCGAGCGAGCACTCCCACCTTCGACAAGTAGTACGGCACCAATCAACAAGTGTCTATTTGAATTTCTCGGCAAAAATGATCATTTTGTATGAAGAATCGCACTGAGAACGTAATTTTTTCCTAATTGTGACATTTTGTGCTCCTCATCTTTCCATCGATAGAAATAAGTCACGAGTGTTGTGTTCAAGTAGTTCAGGGACCCAAAGGGAGCGAGCGATCGTATTCTGTCGATCCAGTTCAAATGGCAGTCCTCTGGCGCGGAGAGAACGCCAAGACGCTCCACGTTGTCGACCTGGATGGAGTTGCGGAAGGCAAAGTAAAACACAGAGAGCTTATCCGCCGAATGGTGCAGGCAGTGGATATTCCAATCCAAGTCGGCGGCGGTTTGCGTTCATTCGAAGAAGTCGAACAGATCTTCGAGTTGGGTGTCTATCGTGTCATCATCGGCACTGCCTCCGTGGAACAACCAGAATTGGTTGAGAGGCTTGTCAAGCAGTTTGGCTCTCGCAAAATTGCAGTGGGCATCGATTGTCGAAACGACAAACTCCTTATTTCGGACCACAAGACACTGGCGCTGATATCACCACTTCAACACGCGCTTCAAATGCTGAAACTTGGTGTAAGCAGAATCCTCCTCTCGGTTCGTGAAGAGGAGAGCGGCGAACACAAACTCGCCTTTGACACACTTAAAGAATTGGCACAAAAAACCGGCTTGCGTATAACTGCCTGGGGAGGTGTCAAGAACTATCAGGACCTCATCAAGCTGCAGGAACTCGAAAAATACGGTGTCGATTCCGTTATCATCGGAAAACCGCTCTATCAAAATACGTTTCCTTGCCAGGGCCTTTGGCGGATTAATGAACAGCAGCTGGTCGACCTTGGACCAACAAGAAGAACTTAAACTATGAACATTGCTGTCATAGGGCACCTTTGCCTGGACGAAATCCATTTCCCTCAAAGTTCGCAACACGGGCCAACAACACGAGAAGGATTTGGGGGGATTTTCTTTTCCGTCGCAACGCTTTCGAGCCTCGCGGGACCAGACGATGTGATTTTCCCGGTTTTCGGCGTTGGAGACAAAGAATATGATGAGTTTAGGCATACCCTTGAAGGGTTCACCAATATCGATGTGTCCGGAATCTTCAAATTTAAAGGCAATACGAACCGTGTCCGTTCTTTCTTTGATGTTGACAAGAGCAGCCGAACGGAATGCCCGAGCCATATCTCTGATCCGATTCCATTTGCCAAGATCAAGCCGTACCTTGATGCCGATGGTATCCTGATCAATATGGTTTCCGGATTTGATACAACGCTTGAAACTCTGGATTCAATCAGGATGGCGGTACGTGATGCGCGGACGCCTATCCATTTTGATTTTCATTCCTTGACTCTCGGCATCGATCAGGATTCCAAACGGTTTCGGCGACCTCTTACCGACTGGAGACGCTGGTGCTTCATGTTGAATTCCATTCAAATGAGTCAGGAAGAAGCATCGGGACTCACCGCGGAGCATTACGATGAGCCGACTTTGGTAAATCAGTTGATGCCACTGATGGTGAATGCCCTGGTCATAACGAGGGGCGAACGCGGCGCAACCGCAATTCTTCAGGAGAATAAGAAACTCACGTACGTTGAGGTTCCAGGCGTCTCGCATGGCCCGATAGTTGACACGATCGGGTGTGGTGACGTCTTTGGGGCAGCATTTTTCTATCATTCGCTCTTGAACAAGGGCTATGCAGGTGCAACCGAGTTTGCCAATCAAGCGGCTGCTGTGAAATCCACGTTTGTAGGCATGGAAGGCATCAGCGGACTGGCGGAAAAATTGAAATTGCCTTCGGACAAAACCTGATTCACACCATTGTATTGAATTCGAGCAGAGCACTATGATCGTTATGAAATTCGGCGGGACCTCGGTTGAGAACGCCCGCTCCATGGAGAGCGTCATCCAGGTCGTCGCCCGTCAGAGGGAGCGGCAGCCTCTCGTTGTCGTCTCGGCAATTTCCGGCGCAACAAACGATCTGTTGAAATGCGCGCAGAACGCCCTTGAGGGGAAGCTGGACGATTCGGTGATCGTTCTCAACAACCTCCTTGAGCGTCACGTCACTATTGCCGAAAACATCATTGATGACCGGCCATCGTACCAGCAAGTGATCCAGTTCTGTCGTCGACGCATCGAAGAATTGAGAAATCTCTGTCAGGGAATCGCGATTCTAGGCGAGCTCACCAATCGTTCTCTTGATGCCATCGCTTCTGTTGGAGAACGGATGTCATCCATAATCCTTTTCGAAGGAATGAAACAGAAAGGCTTTTCTGTCGAGCTCGTTGATGCACGCACGGTTATGATTACGGACGAACACTATGCATCCGCTGCACCGCTCTTCGATAGAATTGACATGAAGGCGAAGGAGGTGTTTACTCCTCTCTTCAAATCCCATAAGATTCCTATCACCCAGGGATTCATCGGCTCGACACTCAAAGGAGTAACGACGACGTTGGGCCGTGGCGGATCTGACTATTCAGCCGCAATCCTCGGGGCAGCATTGGACGCGGAGGAAATTCAAATCTGGACCGATGTTGACGGCGTTCTTACAGCAGATCCACGCATTGCTCCAAAGGCACAGAAGTTGAAGATCATTTCTTTCCGTGAGGCCTCGGAGCTTGCCTATTTTGGGGCAAAAGTGCTTCATCCAAGCACGATTTTGCCGGCGATCAAGAAGAATATTCCGGTCGTCGTCCTGAATTCAAAGAGGCCCGAATCCACGGGGACAAGAATTGTGGCAAACCCGCCGAAAACTAATGTTCCTGTGAAATCGATTGCTTCAAAGAAAGGAATCACGGTAATCAACATTCAATCCACCAGAATGTTAATGGCACACGGGTTTCTGGAATCGATATTCTCGGTATTCAATCGTCACAAGACTTCGGTCGATCTCGTAAGCACTTCCGAAGTCGCTGTCTCTCTCACGATTGACAATTCCGAGCAACTCGAGAACATCGTCACGGAATTGAAGAATTTTTCTGAAGTTGCCATCTACAAACAAAAGGCGATCGTTTGCATCGTTGGCGACCAAATGCAATCAACAGCAGGGATCGCTGACAGAATTTTCAGCGCACTCGGCGACATCAACGTGATGATGATTTCCATGGGGGCATCAGAAATCAATATGAGCCTGGTCATTGAAGAGAACCGGGTGGACGACGCAGTACGCCAACTCCATAGAGAATTCTTCGAACCTGTTCCGGAAGTTGCCTTGTTCGACGCTGTAGGAGTAAACTAACCCAATGAATGTTACCATTATTGGTTACGGTAAGATGGGGAAAGAAGTCGACCGACTGGCAACAGAGCGGAACATTGCTGTCCTCCAACGTTTGGACCTTGGTGTGGCGCTTGACGACAACGCGGTGCAGCGAACGGACGTCGCGATCCATTTTGCGAGTCCCGAATCCGTGCTCCCCGAAGTTCGTCGTTGGGCGGCTGCGAAAAAAAATGTCGTCATAGGAACAACGGGTTGGCAAAACGACCTCGAAAAGGTCAAAGCGGTGGTTGCTGAAACGAATATCGGACTGGTTCATGCCTCGAATTTTTCCGTTGGCGTGAACATATTGTTTCGACTCGTTA
>CAZOIM010000047.1:0-1608 GCA_964579855.1 uncultured Ignavibacteriaceae bacterium
TGCAGATTGGACAAATCGATATCGCCCCGGCCTGCGCCAAGTTCCACGTCCAGAGAAATCGGTATTTGATCCGTTAATCGCACAGTTAACTTCCGTCGGTGATCGTCATCGGAGCCGTCGTCCCCCCAAACGTGCGAAGATTTCTTCAGCCGGATTCGCAGTATGCCTTCGTCACCCCTTATGTCATAACTGACTTGAAGTCTTTCGCTGTCTTCCGATTCGTCATCGTAATCCAATATGACGATCTTGTTCTTGTCGCCGTGCTGCAAAGAAATGTCGCCGAACGAGACATCGATAACAGCACTCAGTGTTTTCTCTTTTGTTCGATCGATTTCACGGTGAAGAATTTGGAATCCGTATGCTTGGCAGGCGCAAAGGCCCGATAAGGCGAGAATGAAGGAGAGACCGTATGCGTATGGTTTTTTCATGATTGAGAAAGCGTGTCGGCTTCCTTTCATTTTCTACGAAGGTAATCTGCGAGAGTTGCGCCGAGGGCTAATAATTCCTCATTTTGTCACGCAATTTCTTGTACAAAAGCTCCCGCGCCCTAAAAATGTGCGCTTTCACGGTCCCAAGAGGGAGCTTCAACAGCTCCGCAATTTCCTGATATTCCTTCTCTTCGACGTGTCGAAGAATGATAACCTGCCGATAACGAGGAGGGAGTGAAGAGATTGCGTCGTCCAGAAATTTCTTTCTTTGGTTCGATATCAGGTCGCTGTCTGCTTCGTACGTGCTGTCCGGAATTTCAAACGTATAGTCGCTGTCCTTCGATTCGATCGGCTTGTCGATGGAAAATGTCTGAAGTTTCTTTTTGCGAATGTAGTCGATGGAATTATTGGTCGCTATCTTAAACAGCCAGGTTGAGAATGCATATTCCTCATTGAAGCTCGCGAGAGAGGTGAAAGCCTTAATGAACGCTTCCTGCGTTAAATCGGTGACTTCTTCCTTATCCCGGATCATTCGGTAGATCGCATTATAGATTGCGTCAAAGTACTTCAGGCGAAGTCGTTTGAAAGCTTTTTGATCTCCTTTCAGCGCACGTTTGATGAGAGCGGCATCTTCCTCTCGCGACTCTATTCGTTTGAGGTCAACATCATCAGACGTCTTTTTTTCGGATGCAGGAGGGGAAGAAGTATGTAACTTTTGTGCTTTTGGCATCCTTTGAATGGGTTGAAGGGAATTAACGCGACAAGGAAAAATACCAAAAATAAGCATGAGCCGCAACGTAGGATACTTATCGGCTCGTCGACGAGGATGGTTGTCCATTCAATCTTGTGATCCTTGAAATTCCAAACGTGAATCAAAATGTTCGATGAAAGAAAGCGTCTTCAATTCCCTGGTTTGCAAAAGAGGTCGTTTTTTTCTACTTTGGTGACAGAAACGACTTGACCTCCTACGCCTGATGTTTATTACATTCGAAGGCCTCGACTTCTCGGGAAAATCCACCCAAGTGAGATTGTTGTCCGACACGTTTACTCACCAACAGTATCACGTCTTGGTTCTCAGAGAACCCGGCGGCACTGAGATTGGTGAAAAAATCCGCACGATTCTTCTGGACAAGAAAATCAGCGGGATGACGAACGTTGCCGAGCTCTTTCTGTTCTCCGC
>CAZOIM010000047.1:1708-20057 GCA_964579855.1 uncultured Ignavibacteriaceae bacterium
GATGGAATGTTGAAGACGCTTGATCCCTACACCGTCTTCATTGGAGAAAATGAGGGTGATGAATTAGAACTGGTCACGTCGGGAAAATATGCTGGAGTCGGAATTACGATCGGTCTTCGTGACGGTGCGGTGACGGTCCTTAACCTGGTCGAAGGATATTCTGCCGCCAAGCAAGGCATTCAAATCGGCGACCGGATCCTTGAGGTGAACGGCAAAAATATGGTCGGAGCAAAGCCCGAAGACGTGCGGACGATGGTGAGAGGTGATGCTGGTACGGAAGTACGGATGAATATCGCACGTGAGGGGGAGAAGCAACCTCTTGAATTTGTCCTCCTTCGTGAGGAGATTCCCGTTCGGAACGTAACCTACGCCGGATTCGTCGAGCCTGGAATTGGGTACATTCGTCTTGAACGGTTTTCCCGTACTGCTGCTGATGATGTTCGCAACTCTATCAAAGAGCTTCAATCGACGGGAAGCCTCAAGAGCATTATTTTGGACCTGCGTGATAACCCGGGTGGGTTGCTTGACATAGCGGTGAGCATCGTGTCAGATTTTGTGCCGGAAAACAGTCTCGTCGTGTCGACAAAAGGCCGCAGGAACGATTCCGATAGAAAGTATCTCTCCACGCAGTCGCCAATGATTCCGGATGTTCCGATGGCTGTGCTTGTCGATCAGGGGAGTGCCAGCGCAAGTGAAATCGTTGCAGGCGCAATTCAGGATCTTGACAGGGGAATCATTGTCGGTGAGCGCACCTTCGGCAAAGGCCTCGTTCAAACCATAACCCGAATCTCCGAGACTTCATCGGTGAAGATCACGACCGCTCGATACTATACACCGAGTGGTCGATGCATTCAGGAAATTGATTATTCGCATCGTACCAAGGATGGAGTGTTCGCGACGATTCCGGATAGCTTGAAGCACGCTTTTCGGACTTCCAACAGTAGAAAGGTTCTCGAGGGTGGGGGCGTTCAACCAGATTCCGTTGTTGAAGAGGAAGACGAAGGGAAAGCGATTGCTGAACTAGTGAGAAAAGCAATGTTCTTTAAATTCGCGAATACCTATGCGGTAACACACAAGACATTGCCGGAAAGTTTTGAGGTTTCGGACGCTTTGCTGAGTCAGTTTGAGGATTTTCTCAAAGAGCAGAAATTTGATTATCAGGAGGATTCTGAAATCAAATTGAAGGAGTTGAAGGACATTGCGACGAAGGAACGGTATAACAAAGCATTTCTGGATGATGTCAATCAGCTTGACAAGATGATCGAATCAGAGAAGGAACGAAAAATCCAGCGATACAAGAAAGAAATGAGAAGCTATCTCAAGGCGGAAATTGAAGGACGCGTCAACGGTGAAAAGGCTGAAATTGCGTCAACGTTCCAAGATGATCGTCAATTGAATGCTGCGGTGGGTATGCTCAAGAATTCAAAGGTGTACGACAGACTTCTGGCGATTAAGCCTGGACGTGGTTCGAAACAAGAATAGCCATGAGTCATTGCTCGAATAATTGGTATTGAGGGAGTGCGTTCTTTACGAGTGAAATGACGTACTGCAGGTCCTCCTTCTTGTTGACAAAATCGAGGTTATCGCTGGGGATGATCAGCAACGGTCCAAGTTTGTAGTTGTCGATCCACGATGTGTAGAGTTTGTTCAATTGTTCCAGATACTCTCTCTGGATGCCTTGCTCGAACGACCTTCCTCTCCGGGCGATTTGTCGCATCAAGGTGTCGACGGATGCCTTGAGGTAGATCATGAGGTCGGGAGGCTTCAGGTATTCCATCATCACGTGGAATAACGATTCATAATTCTCATAATCCCGCTTTTCCATCTTCCCGATATCGTAGAGATTGTGTGCGAAAATCTCTGCGTCCTCATAGATCGACCTGTCCTGGATTACCGATTCCGATGATTCTACAATCATTTTGTGGCATTTGAACCTGTTTGCCAAGAAATAGATTTGCAGGTGGAAGGACCAACGATGCATGTCCGCGTAAAAATCCGAAAGGTATGGATTGTCATCGACGGACTCATAATAAGGCTTCCAGTGAAATCGGTCACCCATGAGTCTTGTGAGCGAAGATTTGCCTGCGCCGATATTGCCGGCCACCGTCACGAACAAGGTGTTGGAAGTGTTGGACATGGGATTTCGTTGATGCCAGTAATGCTGATAGGAGTGAAACGGGAAACCCAACCGCCTATTTGAAGGCGGCGACTGCTTCGTTGACGGTTTTGTGTACGTCGAAAACGGTCGTGAGTTTTGTCATCTTAAGCAAGTCTTCGATCTTCTTGGAGGCGCGGGCAAGCTTCAATTCTCCCCCACTGTTCCTCAATGTGGTCAAACCACCGATGAGCATCCCGAGCCCGGAACTGTTGATGAACTTCACTTCGTCGAGGTCAACAATCACCCTCTTCTTTTTGTCGTCGATAAGTTTGTGCAATTGATCATTAAGAATAGTCGCGTCCGGACCCCCCATGACATTGCCCGTCAGTTCGATGATCGTCACGCCTTTTGACTCACGAGTCTTAAACTTCATAGTCGTCTCCGTTACTTGTTAGCGGCAACTGCAGCGGCCTTTGCAGTCCTGGCTTGTTGACGAAGTTTCGTGTCCAGCACGAACGCACTTGCGACATAGATGGATGAGTACGTTCCGGTAACGATTCCGAATCCCATCGTGAACGCAAATGCACGATTGACCTCTCCGCCAAATACCATGAGCACCATCAAGACAAGGAAAATGGTTCCTGATGTGATTACTGTCCGGCTTAAGGTCTCGTTGAGGCTCTTATTCATGATCTCGGCGAGAGACATGCTACGATAGATCTTTTCGTTTTCCCGGATCCTATCGAAGATAACCACGGTGTCATTGACGGAGACACCGACAAGGGTAAGGAAAGCCGCGATGACTTCCTGGGTTATTTCGAGGTTGAGGCCCGGAATGAGTCCATTCATGATGATGATGACACCGAAGGTTGTGAGGATATCGTGAATGAGTGCGATAACCGCACCCAGTCCATATGAGAATTTGAAACGGATGGCTATGTATGCAAGGATGGCGACGAATGCCCAAAGAACTGCAAAAATGGCGTCTTGACGAAGCTCCTTGCCGACCTTCGGACTAATGCGGACTCCTTTGTCGACTTCGAATTTCCTTTCAGGAAACCCGCTGCCAAGAGCGCCAGTTATTTTGTCGCGGACCGAAGAGCCTACTCCTTCCTCGGTTGTCCTTATGAGTACTGCGCTCCCAGTTCCGTAGGATTTGATTTCACTTCTCTCGAGTCCGACCTTTCCCAGCGCGTCGCGGATAGCCCCAATTTGGACTTTCTGATCAAAAGATACCACAATTTCGGTTCCACCTTTGAAGTCCACACCAAATTGGACCCCTTTGATTGCGACACCAATTATTCCGACGATGATTGTCGCTGTCGAAATGATGTACCATCTATTACGTACGCCGAGGAAATTGATATTGGTTTTCTTGAATAATCTCATCGAATCTGTTACTCCTTAGTCTGGTATTATCCGAGGGTGATCCGAATACTTTTCTTGATTAACCGAAATTTGGGTTCAAGCCTCTGTCGATCATCATATTAAAGATGACGTGGGTGATGATGATTGCACTGAACATGCTTGCGCCCAATCCTATCATCAATGTCAACGCAAATCCCTGAACCGGGCCTGTGCCAAATTGGTATAAGACAAGGCCCGTCAGAAATGTCGTGATATTTGAGTCAAAAATTGCTGCGAAAGCTTTGGAGTAGCCGGCATCAATTGCAGCACGAAGTGTTTTTCCGCCTTCGAGTTCTTCACGAATACGTTCGTTGATCAGCACGTTTGCATCGACAGCCATACCGATCGTCAAAACGATTCCTGCGATGCCTGGGAGCGTGAGCGTTGCCCTAAATCCGGCGAGAACGCCAAGGATGAAGAGAATATTGAAGAACAATGCAAAGTCGGCGATGAACCCGGCCGAGCTGTAATAAACGACCATAAACAAAATTGTAAATATGAACGCGTACAGCGACGCGTTCAGGCCGGAACGAATCGAATCCTCACCGAGTGATGCGCCGACCGAACGCTGTTCGATAATCGCCACAGGCGCCGGCAACGCACCGGCCTTGAGCACGATTTCCAGGAGCCGAGCTTCGTTTGTAGACTCCATTCCGGTAATTCGGGAACGTCCACCGGTAATCTTTTGCTGGACATTGGGGGCGGAGTAGACCGCATTATCCAATGCGATGGCAATCCGTTTGTTGATATTCGCACCGGTGATCCTGGCCCACTCGCGAGCTCCATCACTGTTCATTTCCATGTTGACAATCGGCCTATTGTCTTCCGGGTCAACACTTGCCTGCGCGTTCACGACTACCCCACCTGTCAGTTCCGGCGTGCTCTTGACCCCAAAGAGAGTATAGAACTGAACGCCGCCACGATCGGTTACGGTCTTGTTTGACCAGAGAAACTGAAAATCCGAGGGAAGCAGTTTTTGGATTTCAGGCCTTGCAAGAAGGCGGATAACTCTGTCGCGATTCTTGGCTTCTACAAATCCTTCGCCGTTCTGCTGGTCGGGTCGCACAAACGATAAGAACGGATGATCCTTCAGAAATTGCGCTTCTTGTGTCGTGTCGGTCGCACCGCTTGTCGTTTGGCCACCCGTCAATTCGGAGAGAGCGTCGGTTGGTTTTTGTTTTTCCTGCGCCGATTTTTTTTCCGCAGCGACTGTCGTGTCTCCCTCGACTTTGCCGGTCAAAAAATTGTCGATCGTCGACATGACTTTGTAGACGATGGCGGGATCTTTCAGCAATTTGAACTCAAGTTTTGCGGTCCCCTCGAGGAGCCGGCGAACCTCGTTCTCATCTTTCACGCCAGGCAATTCAACGATGATACGGCGGGAGCCCTGTTTCTGGATGTTGGGTTCGGAGACCCTGTATTGGTCAACTCTGTTCCTGACGATTTCGATCGCCCTATCGACCGCTTTTTCTGTTTCGGACTGAAGCTGACTGATGATCTTTGTATCGTCATCCCGGATGTTATAATAGTAGCGGCTCATCCGAATTCCTCGATCCTGAAACTCCTTTGCGAGAAGAGGAATCAAAGCAACGTCGGACGTGGCGGCTTGTTTTCGGATATCGGCAATGATGGCCTGGAAGTTCTCGTCCTTGTTCTTTGCCAGGTCGTCGAGCAATTGAACAACATCGATTTCGAGCAACACACGCATGCCTCCCTGGAGATCGAGGCCAAGCTTCATTCTTTTTTCTTTCGCACTCGCAAGCACATCTTGATTCTGCTCAATGTACGCAATGCTATCGGCGCCGGTGAGGGTCGCGAGTTTTCGGCGATGTTGGTAGTCTTGAAGGGTGGGCCAGAGGAATACGACAGAGAGTGCAACCGCAGCAACGATGAAAAATATCCTTGTCGTCTGATTTTTCACGAAAGCATCTCCAAATAAGGTTACGGTGTCCGAGTCGGTGACAATGAAAAGCGAGAGGCAAAACTCCCTCTCGCGTTTTCCATGCTTCACGCAGGATGATGAACCAAAAGCGAAGAAAAATATACTCCAATGTGCGTACAAAGTCAATAAGAAACACGTTGCATTTCAAGCGATTCAACGGTATATTTTTAAAATTTGTTTTCCGGAATTCTGCCAAAGGAGCTTCTGATATCATGCCGTTGATGACCGAAATACGCAATCACCTTTCAAAAGCTTTTGCCGCACTTGCGGTGTTCTTTATCGCCTACATGGTTCTCGATTGGGGAATGGACTTGACGGGGAGGAAGGGAAGGAATGGCAATCAGGAGCTCGTGGGGGAAGTGAACGGCAAAGAAATCGATTACAGGGAATTCTCAGAAGCGGTTCGCAGAACGCTTGATTCCCAGAAAAAACAAACCGGCACGGATGCCGACAACGAAACCGAACGCCAGGCACGCACGCAGGTTTGGAATCAGATGGTCGACCAAATCCTCTTTGATCAAGAAATCAAGAGACTTGGGATAACAGTCACGAACCAGGAAATCATTGATTGGGTCCAGGGACCAAACCCGCCAGAAATGCTGGTGAATCAATTCAAAGACTCTACAGGAGTGTTTCGCAGAGACGCATATTACGCTGCCATGAGAGACCCTCAAAACAAGCAAGCCTGGATCCAGGTGGAAGAAGTGTTACGCCAACAGAGACTCCAGGAAAAACTTCAGAGTCTCCTCCTCGCTTCGGTGCGAGTAACGGAACCTGAGATTCGAGAACGCTTTCTCGACAAATACCAGATGATGGATGCGCAATTTGTTCTTTTTGACGTCAATCGCATGGTACCTGATTCGCTCGCAACATACACGGAAGGCGACCTTAAGGATTATTACAATAGTCACCAGGAAGACTATACGGTCAAAGCTTCAAGAAGATTGAAGTATGTGTCGTTCAAACAGACGGCTTCTGCGGACGATACCGCCGCAGTACTGAATGACATGAAGCACCTGAAAGACCAGGTCAAATCTGGAATGGATTTCATGGATCTCGCAAAAACCTATTCAGACAATCCTGTGACTGAGGCATTCTTCAAGCACAGCGAGATGAGTAAAATAAAGGATGATGCCGTTTTCGCATCAAAAAAAGGGGAAATTGCGGGGCCCTTCCTGGATTCCGACGGCTACCATCTGATCAAGATCCTCGATGAACGGCAAGGTACAACAGAATTTGTGCGGGCGAGCCATATTCTTCTGAACCTGGTGCAAGGTCCGGACAGCATAAAAGTACTACAAAAGGCCAAAGACATTGCGCGAGAAGCGCGAAGCGGTGTGGATTTTGCCGATCTTGCGCGAAAGAACAGTCAGGATTTTGGCGCTGCAAACTCTGGAGGTGATTTGGGATGGGGATCAAAAGGGACATGGGTGAAACCGTTTGAGGAGGCAGCGTTTAGGACAAAGGTGGGAGGGATCGTAGGACCGGTCCGGACTCCGTTTGGATGGCACGTCATCAAGGTTACCGGCAGGGACAAACGTGAGGTGAAAATCGCCGACCTCGTTGAGAAGATCAAAGCAAGCAATAAAACGAGCGACGATGCATTCAGTCAGGCCCAGGACTTTACAATATTGTCGAAGGACGAAGGATTTGAGAAGTCGGCCGAATTAAGTCACGTCCAAGTACTGGAAACACCGCCATTTTCTAAAGGAAGTTTTGTCCCCGGCGTCGGGATGAACGATGCGGTTGTGTCCTTTGCGTTTTCCAAGAAGCTCGGAGCGATCAGCGACCCGATTTCAATTTCCAATGGGATTGCTGTTTTTAGAATTTCCGAAGTGCGTGAAGACGGTATCCATCCATTTGATGAAGTGAAAGCAAGTATCCGTGTTCCGGTCATGAGAGAAAAGAAACTTGCTGTAATCAAAAAACAAGTTGACCAGTTCTATGCATCCCTTACTCCTGCATCGGACCTCATTACGGCGGCAGCCTCTTTGCAGAACGTGACAGCCATGCGCACAGGACCGTTCTCACCGTCAGGAGCGGTAACCGGAATAGGCCACGATCCGAAATTTGTCGGCGAAGCGCTTGCATTGAACCAGAATGAAATTTCAAAACCATTCGATGGCAGCAGAGGATATTACATTATTAAGATCATGTCCAAGACTGCCATGGATACCGCCCGGTATTCAGCAGAACAAAACACTCTGCATGATCAAATCCTGCAGGAAAAGAAAAGCAGAATGATTTCCGATTGGCTTACGGCGTTGCGTGCAAAGGCTGATATTGTGGACGATAGAGAGAAGTTCTACCGATAGATTCCCGATCGATGATATGAGACCGTTGTGGATGATACTTCTCATCGCATTGGTCGCCCCCCAGCTTTCCGTGCAGGGCCAGCAACTCAACACGCGATCCTCCTTCATCCTGCGAAGCACCATCGTGACCTCTTCCAGGGTATTCGATAACCCTGATGCCCAGGATATTGTCGACCGCGACCACTACGATTTTGTCGACAATCTCCTCGGAGGCGGACTTGAATATCGAATGGAATTTCCTGACCAGAACGTCTTCATCACCCTTTCCATCGAATACGCATCGCGGTTGCTTGACCAAACACGACCATTTCTCACCACGACAAGCCAGCTTGTGCAACTTCCAACCAAACAAGGTGTACGCTTTGTTCCGGTCGAATTAGGCGCCGGGACGAAAATCCCGTTGATAGAGGATGTTTTGATGTTGACGATGGGAGGCGGATTTGGAGCATATTATGCGGAGCGGGTCTATGAAATTGATGGCAACTCCATGAAATCACAGTCACCACCATTTGGCTATGGCATCCACGTAGAGAGCGGATTCGATTTCCGGATTCTTGAGAACATGGGATTGCGCTGGGAAATGCGGTTCAGGGATCCAGAAATCATCAACGATAGCGGCTTTGGCTCAAAGTACATCACCGTCGCCAACAATCAAATCGCTGTCGGCAATATTCCACCAAAAACCAAGATCAACGTTCACGGCGTTTCAATCACTCTTGGAGTTCTTCTTGGTATTTAACCAGTCTTTATCACAATAAATCTCGGAGCCAGGCGATCACGTGGAATCACAGAATCAAAAGAAGAATCTGATTTTTCTGACAGGCTTTATGGGAAGCGGCAAAAGTACTATTGGCCCGATTCTCGCGAATGCCCTGGGATGGGATTTCGTCGATATCGATAAGACTATTGAATGGAAGGCGAATCAGAAAATTACAGACATCTTTACCTTGAACGGTGAACAGAAATTCAGAATACTAGAACACGAGGCACTTCAGGATCTGCTGGGCCATTCGCAGTGTGTTGTGTCCCTGGGCGGAGGGACACTTACCACGCCGGAGAATTTTGAGTTCATACATCAAAATGGAATTATCGTCTATCTCCAACTCTCGCCTGACAAGATTCTTCAGCGCGTACAGTTTCGGACTGATCGACCATTGCTGAAAGGCGCCGATGGGGAGCCGCTCAAAGGCAAAGATCTTGAGAACCGAATCGACAGATTATTGCAAGTCAGAGAACAATACTATTCCAAGGCTGATATTATCATACCGGCGGATGCGATGAAAGTGGGAGCGACAGTCGACACGATCATCGATCAGTTGCGCGGGCTGCTGCACTAAGATCAAAGGTCGCAATGATTCACAAACAGATCGATGTCAATCTTGGGGCTCGGACATATCCGATTTACATCGGACGCGAAATGCTCTCCACCCTTGCCCCGACAATGCAACAACGTCATATTCACGGCGCAATTGTTCTCATCACCGACAAGATCATTGCTCCGCTCTATTTGCAGCCAATCGAAAGACACCTCCGGCATTTCAACTATGAGACTCTTTCAATCGTTATCCCTACAGGAGAACGCCAAAAGAGTCTGGCACGTGCCGGCCGGATTATTACCGAAATGTTGAGTAAGGGCATTGGAAGAAACTCAGCCATCATTGCCTTGGGGGGAGGTGTCATAGGAGATCTCGCGGGATTTGTTGCAGCAACGTATCAACGGGGTGTCGCGCTCGTCCAAGTACCCACAACGCTTCTCGCTCAGGTTGACAGCTCCGTTGGCGGCAAAGTGGCTGTTAATCATCCACTCGGCAAGAACATGATAGGTTCGTTCTATCAACCGACCTTGGTGTGGGCGGACGCAGATACACTCGTTACGCTTCCATTCCGCGAAATCATTTGCGGAATTGGAGAGATTGTGAAATATGGAATTGCACTGGATGCCGACCTATTCTCGTACCTTGAATCCAATCTCGACAATATTCTGAAGCTTGAGCCGGATGCACTACTGCATGTCCAATCGCGATCATTGGAATTGAAAGCGCACATCGTCTCGGAAGACGAAACGGAAACAGGAATTCGGGCGGTCTTGAACTTCGGGCACACTGTCGGTCATGCCCTGGAGGCTGCCGGAAATTATCGCCTTCTGAAACACGGCGAAGCTGTCCTCCTGGGGATGTTGGCTGAAAGTTCTATGGCAAACAAGTTGGGGATGATTTCCGATGAAGTCTACAGACGAATTGCGGAACTCATTTACCGAATTCCGATCAAAGCCAGTGTCCGAAATTTGAAAACTTCCGACATACTTCGCCTGATGAAGCACGACAAGAAGTCCATCGAGGGAAATGTCCGATTCGTGCTTCCTGTGAGAATAGGGGAAGTGAAAACGGTTGATCGAGTCGATTCAAAAATTGTTGCAGGATCTTTGAAGTATATTAGAAGCTACCAACCCTGAGGCTGCAAGCGTACCTGAGTCGAAATTTGATCAGGATCCCCCCGATCGGATTTCGGACGTGTTCACCCCTCCAATTACCAGGATATTTTACTCTTTGTTGAAGGATCTCTCTCTTCGTTCCAATGAGCGCTTGTATGCTTGTTGCAGATGGGGAGTGGATATCGCGCATTGAAAATCTCCGTCATCTTGTTTGGACACCACTCTCGCGCTTTCATTTTCGTATCGACACACACCGTGTCGGTAACGACGCCCGGCGGTTGTTCGAAGTCGCTGGAAGACATATTGATTCTCGGATCTCCATATACATAGGCCATGAACTTTCCGAATATCGGTGCTGCCGCCCTCCCACCCTGGCCATTTGCCGAACCAAATTTTATCTGGTTGTCGTCGAATCCCACCCAGACACCGGCTGCGAGCTGCGGCGTGAATCCGACGAACCAGGCGTCGGCGAAATCATTCGTCGTGCCGGTTTTACCGGCAGCGGGTACTCCGTGAAGATAGTTGCGCACTCTATGGCCCGTTCCTGATGGGTCGTTCACAACTCCTTCGAGCAAATTCGTCATTATAAAGGCAGTTTCCTTGCTGAGTGCTTCGTGCTTCTCCGGCGAATCCTCTTCTATCACATTCCCGTCCTTGTCCTCGATTCGAAGGATTGCGATGGGGTCGACAAGGACACCTTCATTTGGGTAGACGCCGAAGGCCGAAGTTATTTCGAGAGGTGTGACTATCGGTGTGCCAAGGGCAATCGAAGCATATGCCGGTACAGGTGAATGGACGCCCATCCGATGTGCGTAAATTGACACTTGTTCGGGCGGGGCAATCGATTGTATTGCACGGACGGCAATCAGATTAATGGATCTGGTGATCGCTTCTCGAATGGTATACTTACCTCCGATATCCCCGTCAAAATTTCCCGGTTGCCACAATGTTCCATCGGGCATCGGAATAGTGACGGGTTGATTCAGCAGTTCGTACGTTACGGGATATCCGTTGTCGATTGCGACGGTGTAGACAAACGGCTTGAACGCGGAACCCGGTTGACGATGGATTTGCGTTACGTGATTGAGTCCATAGCGAAATACGCGAAAGTTGCTTCCCCCAACCATCGCGAGAATGTGTCCATCATGGGGATCGATGCAAACGAATCCTACTTCGATCATCTTCGCGAGTTCTTTCACGGTATCGATGAATGCCGGGCTCGACCGCAGCGCGTTCGCGACACTGTCTTTCGCTTCGGGTGATTTAGCAAGGCGGTATGGTTCGCTATCGTGAATGAATTTTTCGATGTCCTGCTGTAGGATCTCGGGATACTTATTCCAGTTCCACGTGGTATCGAACGCTTTCTGAAAAGATTCGAGATGTTCTTCAACGGCACGATTGGCATAACGCTGCATCCTGCTGTCGAGCGTTGTGTAGATGCGGAGTCCATCACGGTATGGGTCAAAGCCGTATTGTTCCGCTTTCTTGACAAGCATCTTCCGAACCCATTCCGTGAAATGGGGAGCGATACCCGTTGCAGATTCGATCTCCGAATACTTGATGTCGATGGAATCCGCCCGAAAGAGATTGGCGCTATCACTGCTGACGATTCCGTCTTTCACCATTTGACCGAGCACGATGTCTCTTCGTCGTAACGCGCGATCGAGGTGAGCCACAGGGTCGTAATATCCTGGACCCTTCAGCATGCCTATCAGGAGTGTGAACTCAGGCGGTGTCAATGCGGAGGCAGACTTGTCGAAATAGAGCTGGGCTGCGGCCTCTATGCCATAGGCACCTTTTCCGAATGGAGCCTGGTTCAGATAGAGCTCCAGGATTTCTTTCTTGGTGAAGTTCCGTTCAAGCTGAATGGATGTTATCAACTCCCTAAATTTTCGGGTAATCTTGTTGAACAGACCTTTATCTCCCTTTGTCTTGAGATTGTACAGATTACGCGAGAGCTGCTGGGTGATGGTGCTGGCACCTTCCCGGTCGAGATTCAGCGCGAGGACATTCTTGACCAAAGCCTTAAATACCCGCGCAAGATCGATACCCCAATGATGATAGAATTGTTTGTCCTCCGTCGCGATGAGTGCTTCAGGCAGACCTTTCGGCATCGAATCGACCGGCACCCATGTGCGATTCTTGTAGTAGATTTGATCGATGACTTCTCCGTCGGTCGAGTAAATCTTCGATGCGAGATCGGGCTTGGGATTTTCAAGACTTTCGAACGTCGGTAGTCCCGAGATAATGAACGACGTGTACCACCACAGGAACGCGACGAGGGCGACGGCACAAACAGAGAGGACGATTGTGTTGCGACGGGACAAGGCGATTTTCTTCATGAGGATTTGCTTCCGATATTCAGGGTCATTGAAATATCGTCGCATTTCCTCCGAACTATAGTTCAGTTTTGACATCCGGTTATCCGCGTTTCTCCCGTTCGGTGCTTCTTACCACTTGAACATGATCAGGCAGGCAGTGGTCTTTGATAAGGTCTCTGCTTTTGTGATTGTCGGACAGGTTCTTCCCACTTTTTCAGCTGGATCTTGCCGCCATCAAACACGGCATAGGTATTTTCGTGAAGCCATTCTCCAATATTGACGTAAACGCCGCGGTCGAGTTCCTTGAACAGAGATTGGTGATTGTGTCCCATGATTACCACGTCGAATCCTTGGCGTATTTTCGTTCGAGCGAACTCAACCATATCGTTCCCTTCGAAAGTCTTTTTCGAAGTATATGCACGACTTTTTCGCGAGGACCAGCGCGCAATCCAACTCGTGATGTCCGGATGGACCAGTGAGAAGAGGAAAATATTCACCGGGTTTCGAAGGAAGCTTTTGAGGATCCTATATCCTGTATCGTTCTTCAGCAGTCCGTCGCCGTGGTGGAGGAAGAACCGCTTACCATCGATGGTGCGTTCGATGGGATCCTTATAAATTGCGATGCCCAGTTCATCCGTGAAGTACCCTTTTAACCAGAAATCGTGATTCCCCGCGAGGTACGAAATTGGGATTCCACGCAATCTCAGTTCGGCGATCTTGGCAAAAAGTCGGAAGTACCCCTTGGGCACTACGGAGCTGTATTCGAACCAATAGTCAAAGAGGTCACCCAGAATGTACAGTTCGGCGGCATCCTGCTTGACCATATCCAGGAATTGTATAAGACGCTGTTCTCGTTTGCGATCGTCATCCTTACTACCCAGTCCAAGGTGAACGTCAGAGAAAAAATATGTCTTGCGATGGGGGGACGAGGGTCGTTTTTGAAACGACATTCAAGTACTCCAAGAAATCTGATTGTTAGATAGCGAAAAAAAGAAGGAAAATCAAGGAATGGCAATCGCTCTAGGCATTCGGCTGTGAGAGAGGAAGATCGACGATGAATGCGCTGCCTTTCTTTTCACGGCTCTTCACATCGATTGAGCCGTGGTGTGCTTGAGCGATCCACCTGGCGATCGAAAGGCCGAGTCCGCTTCCCGACACACTCTCGTTGTTCGCACGACTGACACGGTAGAAGCGTTCGAAAATTTTCTCTTGGTATCGGCGAGGAATTCCTATACCGGTATCTTTGACAGTGATCAACGCAGATTCGTTTTCCTGTTCGAGGGAAAGAGCTATACTGCCGCGAGAGGGCGTGTACTTGATTGCATTATCGATAAGATTCAAGAAGAGCTGTTTCAGCCTTGTTGCATCTCCGTTTATCGAAATCGATTCACAGCGCGTCAACTTGACACTGATGTTCTTCGGTTTCGCAAGGAGTTTTGCATCTTCCGCAAGTTCTTTGATCATCGAATCCAGCTGCACCGGTTCAAAATTGAAAACGAGCCGCCCCGAGTCCGATTTCACAAGGGTCATCAGACTGTCGACGATGGAAGAAAGGCGAATAAGCTCATCGTAAGTACTGCGGAGAAGGCCTCTCGTGGCTGCGGGCAATCGTGAGCCTCTCAGCGCCACTTCGATTTCGCCGCGCATGATGGTCAACGGTGTTCGCAATTCGTGCGACGCATCAGCAGAGAATTGTTGAATTTCAGCAAACGAAGCCTGTAAACGGCTGATCATATCATTGAATTGTTCCGTCAGCCTGCCGATCTCGTCGTCAACGTGATGAGTCGGCAATCGTTTGTTCATATTTTGGGCTGTAATCTCGCGGGCGGCACGTGTTACATTGTCCACCGGTCTCAAAGACTTGTGGGCAAGGAACCAACCCCCAATAACGGAAATCAGCAACGTCAGCGGGACGAGAAATCGATAGCTGGCAAACAGATTGTCCAATACCTCGTAGACAGGGTCGAGCGGGTAGGCGACATAGATTTTCACGTGGTCATTTTGGGTTACTGCAAGCCGATAATCCTTTTTCTCCTCACTTTCAAACGTCGTAACGCCAATTCTACCATATGGCATGAGGCTATCCGGGTAATGAATTTCCTGCTTGCCGAGGCTCGGTGAGCGGTACAGAAGCTGGCCATTGCGATCGACGATCTGTATAAAATGTCTTCGCGGACTCAGGAGCGTATGCTGATAGATTTGGTTCCACATAGCGTCGACTTGTTCACGCTCTTCGGGAGAAATATCCTCGTCCGTTGAGTCCTCGGATGTGGTCGCTTCCTTCTTCAGTTTGTTCAGTTCCAGGACAGCGGATTTGGTGAGCTTGATTTTCTTGGCAGTTGGTTCGATGAAGTCATTAACCCACTTTATTTCGCTCCGTAAAGAGCGATCGAGATTGCTTTCCAGGGTTTCGCGAAGGACAAGATATCCAAAGAGTCCCGATCCCAACAGCGTTGCGGCGGACCAGGCAGCATACCAAAATGTCAATCTCGTGCGGATGGAATGAAACAATCTCATTTTGAAATTCTTGGCTGATTCTTCTCTGAACAGTAATATCCTTTTCCGCGCTCGGTGTGGATGAGCTTTACTCCGAATCCATTGTCGATTTTCTTCCGCAGGTGATTGACATACACATCGACGATGTTCGTACCTGGATCGAAATTAAAGCCCCAGATTTCCTTGGCGAGCTGCGATCGGCTCAAAAGGACAGACGGGTTTCTCAAGAAGAATTCAAGAAGGGCGTACTCCCGGGTCGTGAGCTCAATCTTCGTGCTGCCTCGGGAAGCTTTGTGGGTGATGGTATCCAGCTGAAGATCTGCGAGGCGCAGCACGGTTTTGTTCTGCGATCCTCGCCGAAGATGGGAGCGTACCCTGGCCAACAACTCACTGAACGCAAACGGTTTCGTCAGATAATCGTCGGCGCCCAAGTCAAGACCGTTCACAATATCCTCCGTCGTGCCCCTCGCAGTCAGCATAATGATCGGCGTTTTGATTTTGTCCTTACGGAGCGATTGGAGAATCTCAAACCCATTTCGCTTGGGGAGCAGGACATCGAGCAGAATGAGATCAAAGATCTCGTTCAGTGCTTTCTTTTCGCCGAGTTTTCCATCGGCCGCTACCTCCACGTCGTAACCTTCCGCCTGAAGTCCCTGTTGAACAAATCGCGCTACTTTGAGTTCGTCTTCAACGAGAAGGATTCGCATAGATGAAGGAGTGATGAACGATTGTGAGGTTTCGTTTCCGGAAGGCAAAAATACCTCCTTTTCCAGCAACTGTCAAATTCGATTGCTTGTCGGCATTTTGAAGTGATGCCATCCATTACCAGCCTCGCTCCCTCCCAAATGTTTGAATCACGCACTTTTTTCCATATCTTCATATCAATCAAAAACGTTTTTCCTGCATTTTGATGAAACGACTTCTCCTACTCATTCCTGCATTGATGTTACTGGAAGGCTGCATCCAGACGATCGCAGTCTGGTCGATGGCAGATATCATGGATTACGGCTTCCAGGCATTCAATGAGGAATCGGATCTCCAAATTGCGCACGAGTCACTTGGAAGCAATCTGAAATTGATCGAGGCACTGATCAAGGCCGATCCGGACAATGAAAAATTCCTCTTGTTCGCTTCACAAGGGTATAATGCTTATGCTCTTGCCTTCGCCGAGGATGACAGTGTTGAACGCGCCCGGGTATTCTATCTTCGGGGAAAAGAGTTCAGCATGAGGATTCTCGAAAAGAATAGAAAATTCAGAGAAGCCCTCAATGCCGACGATGTGACCTTCCGGCGGACTTTGGAGTCTTTCTCGAAGAGTGATGTTCCGGCAATTTTTTGGACAGCTTCAAACTGGTTTAGTTACATCAATATCACGCGGACTGATATTACTGCCCTCGCCGATATTTCGAAGGCGACGGCCATGATGGAATATGCCCTTAAGACGGACTCCTCGTATTACTATGGGGGAGCGTACTTGTTCCTTGGTGCGATTGAAGGCAGCACACCACAGATTCTTGGCGGAAAACCTGAGCTTGCGAGAGAATATTTTGAAAAATGTATTGCTCTCAACGATGGCAAATTCCTACTTGCTGATCTCTTTTATGCAAAAACGTACGCTGTTCAGACTCAGAATCAAGACCTCTTTGAGTCTCTCTTAACAAAGATCGATGAAGCTTCGGTCGATATTCTGCCAGAAGCACGTCTGCCAAACGCTGTCGCCAAACAGAAGGCCAAACTGCTTCGTGCACAAATGAATAACTTGTTCTAGAATTCTTACCATTATTGACAACCAATTGTCGGAGTTCAAGTGAAAACATCTTCAATAACGATATTCTTGTGCCTCGTAAGCTTATCCGTGGCGATGTCACAACAGTACACCATCAAGTTTGCAACGATCGCTCCGAAGGGAAGCACGCCGATGAACGTGATGGAAGAATACGATGCGGCGGTTCGGAAAGAAAGCGGAGGGAAAATAGGATTCAAAATTTATCCCGGGAATATCCAGGGTGATGAAAAACAGGTTCTCCGGAAGATCAAGGCAGGTTTGCTGCAAAGTGGTGGTTTCACGGGCGTTGGCATGGGCGAGATTGCACCCAAAGTGCGCGTGCTCGATTCGCCATTTTTGGTCAGGAACTCTGCTGAAGCCGATTATTTGTACAAACAGTTCAACGACGAATTCAGCAACGCCTTCGAGTCCGGCGGTTATGTCCTTCTCGGTTGGGCAGAAGTTGGTTTTGTACATGTCTTTACCAATACACCGATCCGAAAACCTGAAGACCTCAAAGGGATCAAGATGTGGACCTGGGAAGGTGATCCGATTGCCGAAACGGCATTCCGGGTCCAGGGAATCGATCCGATTCCACTCTCTTTTGACCAGGTGCTGACATCCCTTCAGACCGGGTTGATCAATGCAGTGTACAGCACGCCGTACATGTCCATTGCCCTTCAGTGGTACACGAAGATAAAGTACATGGTGGACGTGCCTCTTGCGGATGCTGCGGGAGCGGTGCTTATTTCGAAAAGCTACTTCGACGGTTTGCCAAAAGATTTGCAGGAGATTCTGATGCGGAATGGTCGAATCTATATGGCAAAACTTACGGAACTCAATCGCGAAGACAATGAACATTCGATTGCGGAACTGAAAAAGAGGGGAATCGTCATAACGTCTGCAACCGAGGACGAAACGCGGCAGTATGTCGAAGTCGGCGAAAAAGCGCGCAGACAGCTTGTAGGAAGATTGTTCACCGAGGAATTTCTGAATCGGGTCGAGAAAGCAGTATCTGACTTTAGAAGAACGGAGAAAGGGTTGAAATGAAGTTTCTCAACACCCTTGACGGCTGGCTCAACAAAGCCGAGAGTGCGTTGCTTATCGTTTTGTTGCTGATGATGGTGCTTCTCGCCTTCGCACAAGTGGTCTTGCGCAATGTTTTCTCCGCCGGGCTTGTTTGGGGAGACATTCTCCTCAGACATTCCGTTCTGTGGATTGGTTTTCTCGGCGGCGCTCTCGGTATCAGCAACAAACGGCACATTAATATCGACGCTTTCACGCACTATATGCCTCCCCGTTTAAACTCAAGGTTTTCAGTGTTCACAAACCTGTTCGGAGCGGGCGTCTGTGTATTCTTGACTATTGCCGCAGTCAAATTTGTGGCAAATGAAATATCGAGCGGCTCGTTTGTCTACGGCCAGATCCCTTCCTGGTATGCCGAGATTATTATTCCGGTCGGATTCGGACTCTTTGTGTTTCACTTTATCGCCCGCGCGGCAAGAAATTATTTTGAAGAAACCTGGAAGAAAGAAAGCGGCACGTGAGCACCTGGATCGTCATCTTCCTCCTCG
>CAZOIM010000048.1:0-19524 GCA_964579855.1 uncultured Ignavibacteriaceae bacterium
GTTGGTCTGACCAATTCGTTCCCAGCTGAAGAGAGATACACAACCGGACAATGCCCCGCGCGTGCCAGCACCATGGAACCTCTCTCGGTATCAACCATAACATAGATTAGGCTTATGAAAGCATTTCGTTCAAGGCTGTTCATGAGAGTGTGATTGGCACGCACCAGCAGCTCACGAGGCGAAGAACAAAGCGTGCTCAATGACAGGAATATACCCTTGACTTCAGCCATATAGAATGCTGCAGATACGCCTTTACCGGAAACATCCCCAACCACGATGCCGAACTTCGTGTCGCTTAGTTGAACAAAGTCGTAATAATCCCCTCCCACTTCCATCGACGATTCAGACACCGCAGCAATATCGACTGATGTAAAATTCGGCACGGTCTGCGGCAACAATCGTTGTTGCATCCGTTGTGCAACCATCATTTCCTGATGAAGGCGTTCTCTTTCAATCGATTTGGCAATGAGTTTGGAGTTCTCAATTGCAATGGTGACATGGTCGGCAAATGTCGTCAACACATCTATGTCGTCCTGATCGAATCCGTATTCCATTTCCTTTGTTGCGTGCAGAATTCCGATGAGTTCTTCGTGAGAGAGTAATGGAACACTGAGCATCGACCCTTTGATTTGATTACCGTGGTTCACGCTTCTTGTCCGACGGTCCGACAAGAGATCGTCAATAAGCGAGACCTTCTTCGTTTCCAACATGACTTGCCGAAGTGACGGTGAAGTACCTCCGATCAATTTTGCGATTTGTTCGGGCGATATATTGCGTCTGGCAACGACATCCACCGAGAGATCCTTACCATCAACTGAAGAACGCACGAGTTCCAACCATGATGTACCCGCTCCGCACACTTCCAATGTCATTTGCGTCACGGTATTCAGGAGATCGTTAAAATCAAATACCTGAGTAATGAGTCGACTCAAATTGTGCAAGGAAGTCAATTCTGATTGTTTTCGTTCGAACACTTCGGCAGTCGGCAAATGGAAAAGAGTACTCACGAAAGCCATACCAAAATAGACGGCAGCAAGGATGGCGTTTATTTGGACGAACGTATGCAGTGGGCTGCTAAACGTGCTTATGAGTCTGTTCGCTGCAGATGTATTCGTGACCAGGACGCTCAAGAACACGTTCGTCAAAAAAAGAAGAGCGCTGTAGACAATGCAGTACAGCTTCTCCCTCCTTGAAAGATACACTATCCAGCTTTGCCTGAACGAATTCACTACGACCAGAATGATCGCAAGAACAAAGAGGCCGGTCGAAAGGAATCTGTCTGAAGTAAACAGGGAGGTGTTTAGAGCACAAGTCGTCAACATGAGAGTCAAGAGGATGACAAAATTCCGCTTGGTCCCCTTTTTCCTCTTGTAAAGTATGAGGTCACGCGCTGTAAGGAGAGTCAGAATCGACGAAATGCCGAGGATTGCGACAAGAGGCACAGAGAGAAATTCCGCGAGGGCTCCTTGAGGATTGGGTACCAGCGAGACCATCCCTGCCACCGTAAGAACACTGAAACTCACAACGAAGAGCTTCCCAATCTCGCGGGGAATTCCTTTGTTGAGTTTTGGCTTTCGTTCCTGGATGTAGTAGTAGATCGAAAAGAACGCGAGGATGACCGCAAGTTCGCGGATCGCTGAGACGGAGGTCAGCTCGAGGTCAACGTTTGCCCGAATGACATCATAGAAGAATACGCTTGGGAAAACGACGATCGGAATGAGAAGAGATATGATTTTTTTGAATCTAGACATCTACGCTATGGGTTCCAATCATTCGGGAAGGGTATCGACAAGGCCGTGAGCAACTTTTCTCGATCACTTCATCTATTACTTTCGTGAATCGGGCGAGAAAGTTGCGCCAAATGGAAGTCCCACGTAACAAATCGACACGACCGGCTCGACTCGTTGTTGTTTGCCCATATCGACGGTAAGACCGCCTTCGTCAATTCGCTCACAACTCAGCTCAAACATCCAAATTCAGCCAAATACCGGTCAACGTCGCGGGCATACGCAGAATTAGGAAATTCTTTCTTTAGCCTGCGCAACATTTCAGCGGCCTTCTCTTTCTTGCCGGCTTTGGAGTAGTTGTTCGCGGCTCTAAACAAATCGTCCGGGGCTTGAATTGGTGTCATGTACTTTGACGCTGCCTGTTCGTACAGACTCGCGGCCTCATCGTGATTACCTTTTGCTTCATGACACGCCGCTTCGCCAGCAAGGGCTGTGCTGCTCAAAAGCTTGTCGCTGATATCGACGCTTTGAAAATATTTGAGGGCCTTTTCATAGTTATGCAGATTAAAATAGGAATCAGCCAGGTAGAGTCTCGCCATTTCTCCGGCCTGTGTAGATCCATAGTCATCGACAATTGATTGCAAACCGCGAATATTCTCCTGCGGTATGCCATCCACAGCAAGCTGATATTGGCCCTGATCATACAAACGATAGACTTTCGCCAAGTCAGTCGTCGCGCGTTCATTATTTTGGCGCCTGTTGTTCTGAACAAACCACAAAACCGCAACAAGAACTATCGGAGCAGCAATAATGTACGACATCAAACGCCTGTTCTGTTCGATCCAGGATCGCGATTTGAAATACGTTGTCACCAGCTTGTCTTCTTTGATTTCTCTCTTGGAGATTCCTTTTTTCGGCTTGAGCATTGGTCGGTCCTAGAATAATATGGTTGATGGCACTTTATTGTCGTGCGCCTGAGGCGATTCGAACGCCTGACCTACAGCTCCGGAGGCTGTCGCTCTATCCAGCTGAGCTACAGGCGCATTTTCCGCAGGGTTCTACCGTATTCAACTTCCGTCACTTTCCTTTATATCCTCAACTTTTCGACGATTTGAGGACTTCAAAGCACCCTATGGGTTCAAAACATCGACTATTTCATAAGTCATGGTCAAGATACGAAACTATCTAAGTGAAGGCAACAAAATGCACGACATCTCACT
The DNA here is from genome assembly GCA_964579855.1 of uncultured Ignavibacteriaceae bacterium. Taxonomy (GTDB): domain Bacteria; phylum Bacteroidota; class Ignavibacteria; order UBA10030; family UBA10030; genus JADGQA01. The sequence continues at coordinate 2,948 of CAZOIM010000048.1, forward strand.
TATTCCCGGATTTGATAGAATGGAAAATCGGAAAAGTCTCGTTATACCGTGAAGTCTCAATGCAAGGAAAGGAACAGCATTTCACGCACTGATTCCGGTTCGAAGGCGCTATGCTTGAACATCATTACAGAATGTGAGTGGAGCAGGTTTACAGCAATAAACAATATGGTTTCGCCGAAATGATCACCAAAGTGCTATTGCTCATACGCATTGTTGGGAAAACGAATTCCAAAAGTACTTCAACTTCCGGAATTTCTAATCGAATTTCATTCCAGTCCATCGAGATCAATTCGCCTCGATAATTTAGTCTTTTAGAAAACTCGTTGCATCCTTCCCCTTGCTGAGCGTATCAATCTTGGCTTTTTCCCGTGTTATGAAATTGTCAATGCCCGGCGCCTTCGCATACACCTTTCGAATATCCTGCAGAAAACTCAGGGCTCGTTGATAGTTACCTGATCCTTCGTATGCCTGAAGGAGCATCATGTGAATATTTTGCGAATTCGCTGATTCTGTGGAATTACTTGCAAGTTGCGGTTCGAGTTCAAGTACAATTTCCTGAGAGAGTTCCCTGCATCGAGCAGTGTCTCCAGCCATCTGATAAATTGAGGCAATCCTTGATTTGAGGTCGACGTCCAACGGAATCAATTTGTGCGGAATTACCTCTTCCATGCGGTCCATAATCTTGGCCGCAAGTTTCGGTTCATTTTTCACATCGATGGCATAGACTGAATAGCCATAAAATGCCTGACGGTAATTCCTCAACAGTCCTCTTTGGTTCTCGTCGAAGTGAACAGACGGATCCTGAAGTCCACGCCATCGAAATCCAAAAGCAGGACCTTTTGACGGTGTCTCAACATCCGTGAACAACTCCTTCTGCATCACATCTTCGTTGATTGCCAACCATGCATTTTGCGCTCTTTGCGGCACAACTTTCATCGCAAGTCCCCGCACTTCCAAGTAGTTTTGCAGACCGATTTTGCTGTCATCTTGCACGGTAATTGCGAAATAGACGGGGCGTTGCCAGTGCGAAGACCTGATGATGTCATACACAAGGATATCCTGCACTCGCAACCCTTTTACGTTCCCAAATTGCAGCGTGTTTGGCATATAGAACTTCACCGTATCCACGATTTTTGTTCCCACCGAGTCGCCATTTTCCCTGTCCCATCTTTGTTTCGCGTTTAGAGGGACGGGTAATTCCATCACCCTCGGCGTGTACGGAACCGGCTGGATTCCATCAATCTGTTCATCTGGTATGCTGATAGGCACTTTCTTGGCGCCGTATGGCTGTTCATTCTTCAATTGCTTGATATACCAGTCAGTATTCAAGAGGCTAAGACATACCACGCGAACATCCCGGCGTACACCTTCGACGTCCTGGAGATACCAAAGCGGAAACGTGTCGTTATCACCATTCGTAATAAGGACAGCGTCCTTTTCCACGCTCTGCAGCAAATTGTAAGAATGGTCCCAAGCCAGGTAATGGCCTTCTCTCGACATCATGTGATAGTTCGTTCGAAGCATATTTCCCGGGACCATGAGGAACGCAATGGCAAGAACTCCAAAACCCGCAATCTCCGGGCGTTTCAGCCTGACTTCTTTCCTCACCACATCGGCCAAGGCCATGATCCCCATACCAATCCAAATGCAGAACCCGAAGAAGGAGTAGACAAAGAAGTAATCTCTCTCTCGTGGTTGCGGCTCCTGCATGTTAAAGTAGATTGCAAGGAATATGCCTGTCAACAGGAAAAATGCGGTGATGATAAACGCTGATTTCTGGTCACTCTTCCAATGGTAGTACAGTCCAAACAATCCGACGAGGAGCGGAATGCCGAACAACTGTGAGAACTTGATCCCATTGTCCTGCGCGTCACCATCTTTGCCAATGAAATTCCATCCAAGGTATCTCAAATACATATGTTCGATTTGATACTTCCAAAGATAATCGAAGTCACTGCTATACTTTTTGAAATTCGCGATTTTATCCGGTTCCTGTGAAAACCGGCGATTCAGAAGAGGCGTCTCTCCGTATTGTTCACGTTCAAGATATGTAACGAGACGAGTCATATTGCTTGGGTCATTCTCGTTCATGGGGGTATGTGCGTTTGCCCTGATGTACACAGTCGTATACGTACTGAAGCCGAGTACGATGAGGACAAAGGATATGCATGCGAGGTACGGGATCCGTTTTCTTTTCTGAGAATAGTAGTAGGCAAGATAACCGGCTACGGCGACGATTCCGAAGGCAGCATATTCCCAAAATTCGCTGTGCATGCCAAAGACATTTCCATCCAACATCGAAGGCAGCCACTGGATCACGCCGGGATAGGCCGTCCAAAAGATTAATGATCCAACAACACCAAATTTCAGGATATCTGCAGAAAAGAAGAATTGTTTAAGCGTTTTCTTGTAGGACCGAAAATAGACGATCATGATTGCCACGAAGAAGCCAAGCAATCCGTGGATATGCACACCGGACGTCAATCCCACCAGGTACGCAATAAGCAACAAGTACCGATCGCTCCCTTCCGAATCGGCACAATCGTTCCACACCAGCGCCAGCCAAATGATCATTACTGTAAAGAAGAGGCTGATATTTCTCGTTTCGAGTTCAATGGAATTAAACCAGAACGTCGTGCTAAATGTCAATGCGAGAGCTCCCGCGACCGCAGGCGCATAAAAGAAGATCTTGTCCGTCACCGATTCCGGTTTCTGGTGCCATAGCAAAACCAGACGAATAATAATGAGATAAAGAAGCATGACGTTGATCGAACTGATCAGCGCATTGACGAGGATCATTCGATCAGCGATGTCGTGGCTAATGGGAAGCATGGAAGCAATTCTCATCACGAGAACAAGCAATGGCGAACCGGGTGGATGCTGCACTTGTACTGAATATGATGCTGCTGCGTGTTCCGGCACATCCCAAAACACTACCGTTGGCGGCATCGTTTTCAGATAAGTAAGAAATGTTATCAGGAAAACGAGAAGCGCCACATACCGATTCAAGGTCTTATGTTCCATTGAGGTTCTCTGTGTTATTAAATTAGGGGTTACTTACAAGGTCTCAAAAGCGACTTTCATCGCAATTGACAGAACCATCCTTCTTTTAGACGCGTGTTCCTCTTTTTCAGTTCCTTTGGAGCTTCCCGCGATCTCAATGAGCGAGATTCGTCTTCTCGTGAGGCAGGTTGGGAAATGTTCTAGAAGTATATAGTTATGAAATCTTTCCAGCGAACGCAAGAAAAATCTCAATTCTATACACTTGATTGAGGGCCGTTTCTTCTCATACAACTTCCAGAAGAGAAGATTCTGTTCGCTTGATCGCTAGGAGCCCAATTGGTGTGTCTTCGAGGTTGGAATTTTCCGTACGATTGCACCTTTCTCGCCATTTTGCCTGAGACTCTACTAGTCAATGTCGATCAAGTCCCGTATTCGTTTGAGTAGTTCATCCTGACTGTACGGCTTCGACAGGAAACCTCTTGCCCCCATACTTAACAACTCCGTCTTAAGCTCAGGGTCAAGATATCCCGTACCAAAAATGACTTTTATCCTGGGATTAACGCTCTTCATTCTCAAGAATGCATCCTGACCAGTCATTTTTGGCAGACCTAAATCACTCACCACTACAGCGATTTCCCTGTAATGCTCTTCATATGTCGAAACCGCTTCATAGCCATCTTGAGCGACAAATACCCGGTATCCTTTTGACTTAAGAAGAGCCGAGAGGACATTCAACAACGGTTCTTCATCCTCCACGATAAGGATCGATTCGCTCCCACCCGGGATATCGACCAGAGATCGTTGGCCTTTCTCAACAATTTGTGTAGAGCGGACATGCGCCGGAAAGTAAAGGTAAAAGGTGGTCCCTTTTCCTATTTCACTTACGACTCTGACAAAACCATTATGATTCTTCACGACACCATAGACGACGGACAGTCCGAGGCCAGTTCCCTTACCTTTGGATTTTGTTGTGAAGAACGGTTCGAAAATCCTCTGCCGCGTGTTATCGTCCATCCCGGTACCTGTATCGGAGATACTTAACCGCAAATAGCGTTCACCCGTGGCCTCCGGAAAGTAACTCGATACTTCAGACCGGGTTCCAGAGTGAGTCTGTATCGTCAATTTGCCGCCTGCAGGCATAGCATCCCTCGCGTTGACACAAATATTAAGAATCGCTTGATGAACTTGCGATGCATCTGCTGTAATTTCCGATACGTCAGCACTCAATTCCGTCGCAATCGCAATTGTGCGCGGAAGAGTCTCGGACAGCATTCTTTTCAGCTCAGCGATCATATCGTTGATGTCGATCAATTCGTACACAACATCCGTCTTTCGCGCAAACGTAAGAATCTGCTTCACGAGATTTGCACCACGTGCAACCGCTTTGTTGATTACATCTGCAGCGTTTTCGACCTTGGGATACGGGAGATGAGAATTCCGCAGCGAAGTGCTGTAGGCGAGTATTATTCCAAGGATATTGTTGAAATCATGGGCAATCCCCCCAGCCAGGGTGCCAATTGAATCAAGCTTCTGCGTTTGGAGAAGTTGTGACTCGAGACGTTTTCGTTCGGCCTCGTTACGTTTGCGATCTGAAATATCTTCCTGAACAGCAATGAACCCTGCAAGCTTTCCTTTTGTGTCATAGACCGAATTGACCGACGCTTCCACAATAACGATCTTGCCGTTTTTCGTTTTGTTGATGTGTTCAGCACGGATGCTCTTTCCAGAGAGCAAGTCAAGCCAAAATTGCGCGTAGTACTCCTGGCTCATGCCCCCACTTTTCAAGACACGCGGGGTTTTCCCGATGACTTCTTCGCTCGAATATCGATAGAGTTTTTCGAACGCAGGGTTGACATACGTGATTACTCCATCTGGTTCGGTCATGATAATAACTTCATCCGTTTGTTCGACGGCATGAAGGAGTTTCTGAATGGTCTCTTCGCTTCTCTTACGTTCCGTAATATCGACGCCAATGCCGGAAACTTTTAACGCCCGTCCCTTGTCATCGTGTGATGCTCTACCAAACGCACCGTGCCAATGCACGGATCCATCGGGCCAGATGATCCTGAATTCCGCGTTGAACTCTTTCCGTTCACGAATGGACTCATCCATCAATTGAAGAACAGTCGAACGGTCATCCGGATGTATGAGTGCAACAAATGCTTCACGTGTCCCTTTGAACTCATTTTGTCTTAGTCCATAAAATCGTTCGGCAGAATCCGACCAGGCCACCGCTCCATTGATCAAATCGAGTTCCCAACTCATCATATTGGCACCCGTCAGGGCCAGCCTCAATCGCTCTTCGCTTTCCCGCAACTGTTCTTCTGCACGTTTGCGCTTCGTTATGTCAGCCAAGACTGCCATGATGCCAGTTGCGTTCCCATCCGAATCGCGCAAGATGGCCGTCGACCGACTAATGTCCATCAACGTACCGTCTTTCCTTTTCCTTCGCACCTCAAGTTCTGGAATCGGACCCCCCTTCAAAACTTTCTGATGGAATTCGATGAACTCATTCCTGTCTTCTTCCGGAACAATGGGGTTGAAGGTCCCAGCGACTTCATCAGCCTTCCACCCGAACATTCGCTCTGCCGCTGGATTCCAGAGCTGGATCCTGCATTGTTGATCCATCACAGTAATAGCCAACGGAGACGCATTAATCAGTGATTCCAGCGTTCGATTGGTCTCCTGAAGTGCCAGCTCGAATCTCTTGCGCTGGGTTATATCCTGGGCAAGCGCAATGGCCACTTCCTTACCAAAATACGTACCTTTGCTGATTCTGATTTCTTTCGGGAATATTTCGCCATTTCTCCGAGTCCCCCAAAATTCAAATTGCTGGGGCTCTCCTTCAAATGCTTTCTGGATCAGGTGGGATACCCTCGTGAGGTCGTTTTTTCCAGGCGCTGAAATATCTGAAGGACTCTTTCCTACAAAATATTCCCGCGAATGACCATACATAGTCACTGCTCCTTCATTGACGTCCACGAAACGGCCTTCACGATCCATGATGTAGATGGCATCACTTACACTGTTGAACAATCCGCGAAAACTGCTTTCCGATTTTCGAAGAGATTCTTCCGCACTCTTTCGATCGGTAATATCCCTGTAGATCGCATATAAAGCGATTTGGCTTCCGTCAACGCGGACAGGTCTGCCGAGAATTGACACATCCACAAGACTGCCGTCCTTCCGCCGTCGAATCGACTCCGTACTTATCATCAACCCTTGAGCAACTCTTCTGCTCAGTTCGGAGCCTTCGTCTTTAAATTTGATGGGTACAATCAGTTCGTTGATCTCGTGGTCGACAGCTTCTTCCTGCGAATAACCAAATAGTCGTGTGAATTCACGGTTGACCTGAATTATGCGTTCATTCGGCTTCAAGAGCACAATGGCCTCAGGCGCACTTTCAAACAGTTGTTGAAAATACACTTTTTGGATCCCAAGTTGTTCTTCCGCTCTCTTTCGATTCGTGATATCCAGACTTGCGCCTGTAATCCCAACAATGACACCTTTCTCATTTCTCAATGGTTCAACCGTAAGGTCGAAATGAGACTTTTCACTATTGGAAGTCATACTAACTTCAACGTGGGCTCCTATGCCAGTCCTCAATACTTTTTGTTTGATGTCGACAATCTTCTCGACATCACCAGAGTGCGACGTTTCGCGATCCGTTTTTCCTATGAATGCATCGGATGAGTATCCAAGTTCGGGATTATACATCCAGGTATAACGAAGGTCGATGTCCTGATTGAACACGGCGATATTTGCCCCCTGCAATGCCACTCGCATGCGTTCTTCATTTTCCACGAGGACCTGTTCCGACCGTTTTTGCTCCGTAACATCTCTTGTAATGGAAAGTATCCATTGTTCGCCCTGTACCTTAATCAATTTGCCCGACATAACGCCAGTTCGCTTTGCTCCACCTCTTGTAAGAAAATCAGCTTCAAAATCGCTCACCTCGCCTCGTCGGATCAACTCCTTCACAAATCTCTTCCTGTCTTGTGGATTTGCCCAAATATTGATATCCAGCGATGTTTTCCCGTCGACCCCCTCTTTCGAATGGCCTGTCAGAAGCATAAATCCATCGTTGATTTCTACAAATGTTCCATCCTTCAATTTATTGATACTAATTGCATCCGGACTGGTGAGAAAAGCCTTTGAGAACTTCTCCTCTGAAAGTCGAAGAGCCTCGAGGGAACGATTGCGCTCTCCGATATCTCGGGCATTGATAATGATCTCGCCTCTTTCACCTGGCAAGGCCACGTATTTTAGATATGACTCCAGATTCAACCAGGAACCATCGTGACGTCTCAGACGATGTTCGATGGAGCAGACCTTCCCGGGATTCTCTATTGCATCACCACGCAATGCAGTCAGACCTTGTCGGTTCTCGGGATGTATTAACTCATCGAATTTCATGCCTGCCAGTTCGCCCATCGAATATCCCAACTCACGCTGCACGGACGGACTGACGAAGACGACAAGGCCATCCGGATTCGTCACGATAATCATATCATTTGCATTTTCAATCAGTGTCCGGAATCTCTGCTCCGCTTGTTCCTCGATGGCTCTTCGCTTTAGTTCCAAATCCAGATTACTTCGATAGAATACTGAGCGTTGATGCCTCCACACCAAACCAATAATCGAGCCTGCTGCCACGATGATGAGCACCACGAACACGACGACGATTTGCGAACGTTCCTGTATGGAGGCATAGACTTCTTCTTGATCCACTTTGGCGATGAGGCGCCAGGGCGAATTGGGAATTTTCCTCAAAGCGCCAAGCACAGGTTCTCCACGATAATCAATCCCTTCTGCGAGCCCTTCGCTGTCTGAAACCGCCATTGCACCCAACAATCGCAGATTATTCATTGGTATGCGAAGTTCCAGCGGCGCGCTCCTGGCATGGCGCAATTCGTTCAAGTAGAGTATTTGATCCCCGTCTCTTTCCACGAGAAGAGCTTCCGATGTTTTACTTGACGAGGGCCACGTGCGAACGAGCGGGAACAAGAAGTGCGAGGCATCAATCCGCAAAAGGACGGCTCCAATTACACGCTCAAAAGTCCCCGATGTTGTAATGCAAGGGACAATGATGTCGCATACAATTCGTTCGTTCCCCTCTTCACGGTGGAGATCCGAGAAGACTTCTTTTTTCAGCCTGTACGCCTCTTGCAGAGTTGTTTTGTCGTGCGATCCCAATGGAGCCTTTGATCCATCGGGCGACAAGGATTTACCCGCCAGATCGAGTAGTATGATCTTTTCGTATCCGTATTCTTCACTATATGAATGCAGCCATTGCGCTATTCTAAACTGATTACTTTGGACATTCCGATTCCTGCGCATTTCATCCATACTTTGCAGGAGAAAAGGATCCTTGGCAATTGATTTGCCATCGGCCATTCTTTCAGTCCGCCATTGAGATATTTGTGCAACCTTCAGGTCTGCAATCGAAGCGAGCTGAATATGCTGTTCCTGTTTGATCTGATCTCGCTGGTCAACATAGTAGATGCGTCCGGCAAGAATGAATCCCAGCACCAGGGTCAAAAACAGGACAGCGAATCCCCAGGGTTTACGAGCCGACCCAGTCATTATGGTCATGATATTCTTTGAGCTTGTGAAATTAGGTTATTGAGAGACTTCCGACAAACCAAGTAAGCAATTCATTGTGCGCCATGAGGCATGAACATTCAGCAAATCCTGGGTAGCTGTTCCCCTGAGAGCATATCAACGACACGAGTTCCACCAATCCGACTTTTCATGAGCACAGTGCCGGGATGATCTTCCACAACTTCCCCGATGACAACTGAATCTCTTCCCCGCGGATTTGCTCTCATAACGGACAACACCTCTTGTGCCTTTTCTGGCGGGACAAATACGAGAAACTTGCCTTCGTTCGCAACGTACAGAGGATCCAACCCGAGGATTTCGCAAGCGCCCCGGACTTCCTCTCCGATTGGGATAGCATCCTCAGTGATCACAATACCTTTATGCGCGCTTTCAGCAATTTCGTTCAGGGAACTTGCTATCCCTCCCCGCGTTGGATCCCGCAAGACATGAACATCCGGGCACACTTCAAGAATTTCTTGTACGATTTCATTCAGCGGTGCAGTGTCACTCTCGATCTTGGTTCCAAATTGTAATCCTTCGCGCACGGACATAATTGCTATCCCATGAACGCCAATCGGACCATTGACGATAATCTTGTCTCCAACAGCCGCACGGTTTGGATTTACATTCACTTGGCGCGAGACAACTCCGATCCCAGACGTGTTTATGAATAATTTATCACCTTTTCCGCGGTCGACCACTTTTGTATCTCCCGTAACGATCTCGACTCCCGCAGCTTCCGCAGCTTTCTGCATAGAAACCACGACTTGCCACAGCTCATCCAGAGCAAGCCCTTCTTCTATGATGAATGCCGCCGACAAGTAGAGAGGTTTTGCACCGCACATTGCGAGGTCGTTTACCGTGCCATTCACAGCCAGATCTCCAATATCACCGCCGGGAAAATGAATTGGGTCCACAACGTACGTATCCGTCGAAAATGCAAGGCGTTCGTTCTGGATGGGCAAAATCGCGCCATCGTGAAGAGAATCCAGCCACTGGTTATGGAACTGGCTTAAGAACATTCTGTGAATCAGTTCGTGGGTAAGCTTGCCTCCTCCTCCGTGCGCCAGAAGGACTTTTTTATAATCCGTTATTGGAATCGGGCAGGCAAGACCCATTGCCAAGTTGTCTCCGACATTTTCTCGTTGTTCCGTCATCTCCGTCTCACCATCCTCGCAAAAAAGTATACAAATACTCGCCTTACTTTGACTTTAGATTCTTCGATGTCGCTTGTGTGGATTGCAATATCTACCTGCCTTAACCGCAAATAATGATACATACTTCGTTATCGTGCGGGCTCACCCAAACTTCACGTCTTAGTGTCTGTGTATGTATTTATGCATAATCTTTCGGGTCTCGAGCAGTCTATCGTCAGCGGGAAGATCCATAAGAGACCGATTCATATTCTCGTCATTTTCAGCTTGGAGGAGCTTGGCAACGTAGTCAATGATGCTTGAGGGGAAAACGCCATTTCGTTCGTAGCATTCTCTCTTTTGGATCAATATTCTGGCCGACTCGACACAACTCTTGGGTAATGCTGTGAGCCGACCAAGCAGTTTTTCATCACGGAAAATGTTTCCTGCGACGTACAAATCATCTGCAAGCCGCTCTGATTCGTCGTGCATTAGTCCCCATTCGGCCGCCATTGTTATACCAGCCAAAAGCAGATGTGCGATTGCACTTCCATCCGGGCTCCGCAACTCGACGGTTTGTCTTGCCTGATTGACTTCAAACGGCACCTTCTGAATTGGGTTGAGGCGTTGGGCAAGGTTCTCAACAGTTGCCCAAGCCAAAGGGACTCTAATCATCGCGCTTCTATTCATGTCGCTCCAACAGATTCGCGTAGGAGCCTCTTGATTCGGTACAAGCCGCAAATATGCGGAGGAGACGGTGTTTCCGAATGCGGTGAGAGATTCGGCATATGTACAGAGACCACCGATAACTTTTTTTGCCTGCGAGGAGAGCTTCCCGGACTTGTCCACCATGATATTTTTGCCATTCTTACGCACCTCCATATGGACATGAAGTCCGTTGCCTGCAACTCCTTCTTCAAGTTTTGGAGCAAATGTGGCAACACTGCAATGACGGTAGGCAACATTGCGGATCAGCCAACGCGCAAGGACGAGAATGTCACCAGCCTCTTCCACAGGAGTCGGCAGGAATTCTATTTCCAGTTGCTCCCCCTGTTTTCCTCTGATTTCTTCCAAATCGCTTCGCATGCTCTCGATATACCCCACCTCGCTGTGGGCGTATTTCACGGCACCAGTTATCTGGGTGATGTGCCGAACCATTTCATTGAGAATAAGGCCATTCTTGAGAAAAGGACCTGAGGCATGGTAACCACGTTGTTTAGGAGCAGAGTAAATTTTGCTGCTCGTGTCGCCCAACAAGAAGAATTCAAGTTCTCCGAGCGCATAGAAATCCATGCCGGTGTTCATCTTGAACGATAGGGCTGCTTTTTCAAGGATTGTATCGGGCGCAAATGGTGCAAGCCCGCCGTCATGCATCATGTACCGACAAATGAAATCAAGACTTCCGTCATCAAATGGGTTCAAGAAAGCCGTTTTGTAGACTGGAACAACATAGAGGTCCGACAAAGCGGCGTCCACCATTCCTTTGAATAGAGATGATCCATCGACGCGTTCACCATCAGCGAGAATCCGCTCAGCCTGCAACCGGCTCGCAATCGGGATTTTGAGTTCTTTGAGCTTGCCGTCGAGAGCGGTGTAATGAAACGTAATCCGTTCAATGCGTTTTTCCTCAATGACTCTGACCAAATCTTCACGACAAAACTCCTCTCTCGGTTTCTCAAGAATTGCGCACAGCGGATTTGTGAGCGGGAATGCGTCTTTCACAGATCGTTATCCTTTAAGTCAATGTGTGATACCCTGAATATTTCACAATGCTGTCGTTCGCAGGCATCTACGTTACGATTTCGTTTTGCTGACCGCGAAATCGCGCGTAGTGAAAATATGCCGCACACGCTCCTTCAGATGAAACCATCGGCGCACCCAACGGCCGCTCAGGATTACATTCCTTGCCGAATGCTGGACATTCGTACGGTTTCTTCAATCCCTGAAGCACCGTCCCGGCAATGCATAACGCCGATTCTTCAGCGTGAATATCGGCGACTTCGAAGATCTTCTCTGCATCGAATTCAGCGAACTCCCTTCTGAGCCTTAAACCACTTTGCGGAATCTCGCCAATGCCTCTCCATTTCCTATCGGTGACTTCAAAGACCTCTTGAATTAATTTCTGAGCTGGTTGGTTGCCTTCACGCCGAACCATCCGACTGTACTGGTTCTCCACCTCATAACGTTTTTCTTCGAGTTGTTTGACAGCACAATAGATTCCCTGGAGAATGTCAATGGGTTCAAATCCTGTAACGACGATCGGCACTTTGAATTTTGCCGAAATCGGTAAGTACTCCTCAAATCCCATGATTGTGCACACATGCCCGGCCGCAAGGAACGCTTGAACCATGTTGGAAGGCGAGGAAAGAATTGTTTTCATCGCGGGTGGAACAAGCACGTGCGAGCAAAGAATTGAAAAATTCTTTACCCCCATTTTCTTTGCCTGCCATACAGACATTGCATTTGCAGGGGCCGTCGTCTCAAACCCAACGGCAAAGAACACGACTTTCTTTTCCGGATTGTCTTGCGCTACCTTCAGAGCATCCAATGGAGAATAGACAATTCTAACATCGCTGCCGTCCGCTTTGACGCTCAGAAGATCTTTGGAAGTCCCGGGAACCCGAAGCATGTCGCCAAATGAAGTCAGGATGACTCCAGGTCGCACGGCAATGGCGAGCGCCTTATCAATCATTTCGAGTGGCGTGACACAGACCGGGCATCCGGGACCGTGGATGAGAGTGACCTCTGACGGCAAGAGTGTATCGATTCCAGATTTTACGATGGTGTGGGTCTGCCCTCCGCAAATCTCCATGATATTCCACTTGTGCTTCGTGATTGCGCGTATGGCGTCTGCAAGCCTCCCCGCCGTCACTCCATCTCTGTATTCATCAATATACCGCATACAATTTCCTCAAACGACTACACGGAAGGATTGGGACGCGCCTGACCAGCCTGAATAAGAGGTTGTTCAGATTTCAGTTCTTCGTAAGCACCCGCAATATCTTCGAAGAGCTTCAGTGTTTCGAGAGCATCTTCTTCGTCCAGTCTGCTTATTGCAAAACCTACATGAACGAGGACGTAATCACCCACTTGAGTTTCGGGCAGCCATTCGAGACAAATTGCTTTTTCGATTCCACTGAAGCTTACAATTCCCATAACAGGCTGGGCAGATCGGTCGATTGTAAGGACTTTTCCCGGGATTGCGAGACACATTTCATATCTCCTTTAGTTCAAGATTACCGATGCTCGTTCGAGCATGGATTCCGTTGGATACGCCGGAATTCAAACGTGTATGGGCAAAGATCTGACCAAGAGATATTCCGCCGTCGTTCGGCGGCACTCGTTGGTGCCAATATGGTCGAAATCCCTCACGCCGCAAGCTGGCGATGCAGCGCTCCGTGAGATACATATTTTGAAAGCAACCGCCGCTGAGGACAACCCTCTCCAATCCGACCCGCTTTGCGACATCCAGCACGATGGAAACGAGAGAATTGTGGAATTTTGTGGAAATGAGTGCAGCGTCGACAGAGTTCTTAACATCGTGGACAATTCCTAAAATAACAGACTTCCAATCCACCACAATGAACTTACTCTTGTCAGTAGATTCAGATAACTCAATAGGATAACAATCATCAGATTTCACCCCGAGCGTGAGGAACTCAAGGTCCATTGCTGCCTGGCCTTCAAATGCAGTCAACTGCCGTAGACCCATGATCGACGCAACAGCATCAAAAAGCCTTCCAACACTCGAGGTTTTTGGCGAGTTCAAATTCTTTTCCAGCATTAGATGCAGAACATCAAGCTCGGAATGGCTGAAGGATTTCAAAGCAGAAATATCGTCGAGAGAGAATAGAACTGAGTCGAGAATTTCGTAGAGCACACCAATTGCGCTTCGCCGAGGTTCCTTGACGGCTTTGTCACCGCCAGGAAGCTTGAAATGCTTGAAAGAAGCTCGTCGTTCAAAAGAGACATCGTCGGTGATCAAGAACTCACCACCCCAAATCGTGCCGTCAGTTCCATACCCCGTCCCATCCCAGGAGACCCCAAGAACCGGGCCATTAATTTGATTCTCTGCCATACATGAGGCAATGTGGGCATAATGGTGCTGTACTTCCGTTACAGTGCTGCCGTAACTGCGCGCGTGTTTGGAAGAGAGGTAGTCTGGATGTAAATCGCACACCATGTTGGTCTCTGAGACGCCGTAGAGTTGCTTGATATCTGTTATCGAATGCTTGAAAGCATCAAAGGACTCAGTTGTTGCAAGATCGCCGATATGCTGGCTTATGAAAACATTCGAATTATTTAGAAGAGCCACTGAATTCTTCAAGTGACCACCAACGGCGACTGCTGTTGCAGCTGGCTCTGTTTCGATTGGAATAGGAAGTGGTGCATATCCGCGAGCCCGACGCAAGACAAGCTCTCTTCCGGCCATGATCCGCACAATGGAATCATCGATGTGGCGAACAATGGGACGATTATGGACAAGGAACAAATCTGCAATCCCTTTTAGCCTTTCGAGAGCCTCGTGTTCATCCGTGCAAATCGGCTCATCCGAAAGATTTCCGCTCGTTGCCACGATTGGAATTTTGAGCTCCCTCATCAGAATGTGGTGCAATGGTGTGTACGGAAGCATTATTCCAAGATAGGGATTCTCTGGAGCGACACCAGATGCAACACCGCCAAGGGCGATGCGAAACTCGTTTGGCCGATCAACCACAGACCGACGCAAAAGCACAATCGGGGATTCAGGCGCGAGCAGCAGCCTCATCTCAAGTTCCGATACAACGCAGTCTTCTTTGATCCGTTCCAACGATGGGTACATCAATGCGAATGGTTTCTCGTCTCGTTGTTTGCGAGCTCTCAACCGTGCTATGCTGTCGTCATTTGCTGCATCAACAAACAAGTGAAATCCACCGAGTCCCTTCACTGCAACTATGTTTCCACTTCGGATTGCCTCTGCTGTATCGAGCATCGCTTGTAGATTCTCGGACTGGCGATGACCGTTTTGATCCCAAAGCTCAACGTGCGGACCACACGCCGGACATGCATTTGGCTGTGCATGAAATCTCCGGTCGCGCGGATTTTCGTATTCACGCCGACAATCGGGACACATCGCAAAACCTTCCATGGAGGTGTTTATCCGGTCGTAGGGCAACGATTGTATGATCGAGAATCTCGGACCACAGTTCGTGCAATTGGTAAACGGATACAAATGACGTCTGTTACTCGGGTCGAAAATCTCTTCCACGCAAGAGGGACATGTTGCGATATCCGGCAACACGAAAACCGACTTCGAGCCTCCCTCAACACTTTCCCTTATGGCAAATTCGGAATATCCTAGAGGGTCAAGGAATGATGATTCCAGGCTTTGGATGAACGATACTGATGGCTTGTCTTGCTGAATTCGAATGAGGAATCTATCGAGGATCTCTCTTTTTCCCTCAACTTCAATGAGGACTCCCTGGGAGGTATTGGATACCCATCCATCAAGTCTCAATTCCGCTGCGAGTCTGAATACAAATGGACGGAACCCCACACCTTGGACGGCTCCCCGAATAGTTATTCGGAGACGTGCAATTTCCGATCTCCTGTCCGCCCGACAACTACCATCATGTGTGTTCATGCGCCGAACTTTGATTCTTGTAATTCAATTTCGACCACTTGCATTTCTGTGCCAGAAATGATGTTAGTTTCAAAACTGCCGCAACTGGAACACATATTCAGGCCAAACTCACTTTCAGAAGTCTTGCCGCATTTCCTGCACGATAACAAGAATGGCACACGTTCAATTATGAGCAAAGCGCCGTTCAGAGCAGTCTCTGCTGTAATGGCCGAAAAACAAAATTCCAGAGATTCCGGAACGACTCCCGATGATTCACCTACCCTGAGCTTAATCGACTTTACGGATTTACTCTGTTCGCTCGGAACGTGTTGTTCAACGATCTCAAGGATGTTCTGTGCAAGTGAGAGCTCGTGCATTCAACTCAACCCTTCGCTTAAAGGAATACTCCATCTCTTTAGAGCAAGTATAGTGCCTCAAAAAGGCCTTAAAGTTCAGCCTGCGTGAGCACTCATTACCAAATTTGAGAAGGATTTCGGTGGATTCTACTACTTTTGAGAGGATGCGGCGTGTCTCTCATTGTAGGAATTGTGTTGAAGAACGCACGAAGAGCCGACACAATCAGGAGTCTACCAGATTCAAAGCACTGCAAATCGCAGAACGAATCGTTAATGATTTTCGGCGTCCGATAAAATTGTGTGATAGTACGAAGGGCCCTGATCCTGGGAGGAACTTGCACTTCTAACTCTGCTGAGGAGTCCGATTATTCTCAAACATCTCAGGATAGAGGCGTGCGGCGCATTCCGGGCAGACGCTATGAGTAAAGGTGGCATCGGTTTTCTCAGAAATATACTTCTCGAGTACGTGCCATTGATTGTCCGTCGAGCGTATTTTGTGACAAGCACTGCAGATCGGCAACAATCCTTCGAGTGTTTTTACTTCCTTTATCATTCGTTTTAGATTTGCGACGTAAATCGAAAGCATTCCGAAAAGTACTGTCGTGACACACGCTGTTAATCCACCCACGATGAGATGATGTGAACTGACGTATGGCATTTCTGGATTGAGGATTGCGTCGATCAAAGCATCTACATTGGCCATGAACAGAATGACAACAATACCGATTCCAACCCTTAGTCGAACGTGCTTGAGAAGACCTTCCAGGAGTTGGCCCAACCGCATGGATAGTATGTGGAACAAGTTCGGACTGTATTTTTTAATTTGCACCGAAGGTGAAGTCATCTAGATTCCAGGAAGTATGTCTAACAGGGCCCCTG
>CAZOIM010000049.1:0-4645 GCA_964579855.1 uncultured Ignavibacteriaceae bacterium
TGGGTATCCACGGCACAATTCAAGCATCATTTTGCTCTCCAAGGATACAATTCGCTGATGGCATCCGTTCGACACACATTTGACAACGGGCTTGGAGACGTCACCGAGGTATTTTCCGGATCACAAAACATCTGGCCGCAGGAGGCGGTCGCACATCAAGGATTCTCGACAGCCAGCGTCGTGCTTCCCTTGGTGCGTGGATTATTGGGACTTGAAGGAGATGCATCAAGAAGGGAAGTGATCTTCGCGCCACAATTGCCGGCAAATTGGGATAACCTCTCTGTTGATCATTATCGCGTTGGAAATGATACGCTCGACATGAAATACACCCGGACGGAGAGCCGTGTCTCTGTTGAAGTTGAACACCGTGGGGACAATAATCTCAATTTTACATTTTCTCCCGCGCTCGGAATCGGCACGAAAATCATTGAAGCCCGTGTTAATAGCCAGGTCGTTCCGTTTAAACAAGTTGCGTCGTCGCAGACAATTCAACCTCTGGTAGAGTCTAAATTCGTGACCTCTCTCAAGATTGAAGTCGATTTCGAGCCGACCGTCGAACTTCTCCCTCCATCGAATGATTCGAAAACGGGAGACAGCAACAAAGGACTGAAAATTATATCGACTTCGTTAAAGGATAAGATTCTCACTGTCGTGGTTGAAGGATTATCGGGAGAACGATACGAATTGGGCATTGTCCATCGCGATAAGCTCGCATCGGCCAAGGCTTGCGAAATTACAGGAACATCGCTCGTCATCGATTTCCCAATCGGCAAGGCTGGAGAATTTATTCGACGCGAAATTGTACTCAAACTCAATTAAGATGCCGGAACGAAGTCTCTCTCAAGTTCATATAAAAAGAATGGGATCTCGCGTGGAGTACACAGGAATAATTCGGTCATGGCGCTAGGGTCTCCATTGCAGATTTGAAGGAACCGGAAACATTGCAGAACTGATATCTCACTTGCATTTTCCTTTGCATGGCTTCACTCAAACGCAGTCTCTCGTTGTTCGACATGACCATGATCGCGATCGGATCGTCGATTGGATCTGGCATCTTTCTTACACCTGCGTTAATTGCACACCAACTTAATTCTCCCCTCTGGATTCTCGGTCTCTGGTTGATTGGCGGAATCATGGCCCTCTGCGGTGCGCTCACGTACGCCGAGCTCGGTGCAATGCTTCCCCGTGCAGGGGGAGTATATGGTTTTCTTACGGAGGCCTATGGTGGTCTCGCGGGATTTCTTTATGGATGGGCGTACTTTCTCGTCGTCAACACAGGCGCGTTAGGAGCTCTTGCTGTCGCATTCTCAACGTATTTCGGTTACTTCGTTCCCCTTTCGCCCAACGGGCAGTTATTGGTAGCTATTTCGGGGATTGTTCTTGTCACCGTTATCAATGTTCTTGGCGTGAAGGCAGGGGGAGTGTTTTCGGATATTTTTACCTTACTAAAATTGGCGGGGATCGCAATTCTGCTTGCGGCGGGTTTCGGCTGGGGTTCTTCGGCAACAACACACTTTCTTACGCCAATTTCAAAATCGGGTGGAGACCTTTCAAGCGCGCTCACGATCGCGTTTGTCAGCGTACTCTGGTCGTATGGAGGATGGCAACACGCAACGTTTACATCCGCGGAAGCCAAGAATCCACAGCACACAGTTCCCCGAGCGCTGATTTTGGGCGCATCGGTGGTTGCGTTGGTTTATGTTGCCACCAATGTCGCGTATATGTTCCTGCTCTCTCCATCACAAATCGGGAATTCCCCCCGCGTGGCAGCAGACGCGCTCAGTGTAGTGATGGGTCCCATTGGCGGGACAATCATTTCGCTGACCATTTTCATCTCCACATTCGGGACAACGGGAATCTACACGCTCACTGCGCCCCGCATCTATTATGCAATGGCAAACGACGGTGTATTTTTCAAGCGGGTTGCCGAAGTGCATCCACGATTCCATACTCCGATGTTCGCCATCCTGTCGCAATCGGCCTGGGCAATCGTTCTGCTTCTGTTCTGGGGTACGTATGAAAAATTGATTTCCTACGTCGTATTCACTGATTGGATATTCTTTGCTCTCGCAGCCTACAGTGTCTTTGTCCTTAGAAAGAAACGGCCTCTCGAAGTACGCCCATACAAAACACTTGGCTACCCCGTCACACCGATCATATTCATTGTGATTGCAGTGTGGTTCGTCATAACGACTCTGGTGGAACGACCTGCTGAATCGTGGGCAGGATTGGCGTTTCTTGCACTCGGTATTCCTGTGTACTATTTTTGGCGAAAGAAGAATTTCGCAGCTTCCTGAGGACTGTTTAAGACAAACGATGCCTAAGAACTGTTCCTTCGAGCCGTCGCGGAGGCTAATTCCGGCGGACTTTTCGTTGACCTGATTGAAGGACGGAATGGCAACCATGGTTAAGTGGGAAGGAAATACCGTTTGACCTTTGTGGTTGACAGTATTCAAAACTCTTCAGTTTGTTTTTCGAACACACCCAGCTATATTCTTTAACTGATGAAACCGGGAGATTCTTGAACATGTCCTCATTAGTAACGTCTGGCTCATTTGATCAAGCGAAGCTTGAGAGCATTCGCGCACTGTTTCCTCATCTACGGACAGGCCAACTCTATCTCAATCATGCCTCAATTAGTCCGCTCTCTAAGCCTGTCGTCGATGCCATGACGAAGTATCTCCAGACTCGCTCAGATGGAACGTTGGTTACCTATGACGATGATGTGAAGATTGAAACCGATTGCAGGAATGCTGTCCAATCGATGATTCACGCCGAATCCAAAGATCGTATTGCGCTCATCGGAAACACATCGGATGCAATTAATATTGTCGCATCAGGCCTCCCGTGGCAGCCAGGGGACAGAATTATACTCAACGATATGGAGTTCCCCGCCAATGTCTATCCTTACCACCACCTGCAAGATCAAGGAGTCATCGTCGACATCATCAAATGTCCGGATGGAAAGATCTCTTTGGAAATGATCGAAAGGACGTTAACGCCAAGAACACGTGTCGTGGCACTGAGTGCAGTCCAGTTCTTAAGCGGATACAGGTCTGACCTTGCTGCAATTGGCGCTCTGTGTCGAGACCGAAGGGTTTGGTTTATCGTCGATGGCATCCAGGCAGTCGGCGCCGTTCAAATCGATGTACAGAACATGAAGATCGACGGACTTGCTGCCGGTGCCCAGAAGTGGCAAATGTCGGTTCAGGGTACCGGATTTCTCTATGTCAATGAATTACTCCAGGAGGCAATACATCCGCAGTTCGTAGGATGGCTCGGTGTGCAGGATGCTTGGAATTTCTACAACTATGGACAACCACTTGCATCAACCGCAAAACGGTATGAGGGGGGAACGGTCAATCACCTTGGTTTCTCGGGAATGGCAGTTTCGCTTGCACTTCTTCTGAAACAAGGGATCCCAGCGATCGAGAATCACGTCCTCGCGCTGACACGAATCTTAATTGATGGATTTCGTCAAATCGACGGAGTGGAGGTTTATTCTCCCACGAATGACCGCGAACGGGCAGGAATAGTGACAATAACCCTGCCTGAGCGCGTCAACGCTGCGACGGTGTTCAAGAAGTTACTGGCCAAGAATATTGTTATTTCATTGCGGGAGGGAAAACTTCGATACTCACCGCACTTCTATAATTCGCCGGAAGAAGTCCAGAGAGCCGTCGAGGTAACGAGAGAATTATGCGCATGAGACTTTCGAGCGAGCACACCATCTGAGGATTGTTTGTGGTGCGGATTGTCTTGCGGGAGATTATTGCGGAGACTAGTTCGTGCCACTCCATTCTTCGTACAACGGCATCTTTTCGGTTACCGTAACAATGTATGTCCTTGTTTCCTCGAACGGGAGCTTTGTTCGCAAGTTGTCGAAGACTTGCTGGGAGGTCATCTGATTGATCATCTGAATTGCTTTGGGGATATCGCGCTTGCCAACAAAGGATCGCGCGACGTTACCGGGTCCGGTATTGTAACCTGCGATGGCACAATAGACGCGGCTCTTCTCGTCCTTAATATCCTTAAAGTCCTTCGTCAACATAAGATTGAGCAGCCCAGCGCCGAGTTCGACATTATTGTTCGGCTCGTAAAGATAATCAGGAGTCAGAAGTTTGTCCTCTTTATATACATAGAGGTACGCCGACCTTGCGCCGGATGAAGGTACGAGCTGCATCAAGCCATACGCCGGTGATGCCGATCGCGCTTTGGGATTAAAATAGCTTTCCGTGTGCACCGTCGCGAACACCAACCGAGGATCCAGCATAAACCGTTTAGCCTGCTTCTGAACAAGGGTTCGAAACTCCTGTGCACGTTGCTTGATGTGATCCGGAACGAGAGCAAACGCTGCAGAGACATTTATTCTTTTCTTTCCGTCCTTACCCCTCACTTCCTCACGCTTGATGGAGGATCCCAAAGCAATCTCTGATGCAAACGCCTGAGCATTTTCAGGGCTAACAGACTTTCCGTTTTTGGCCTTTACCTGGTTTACAAGAATCGGTACCTCTTCGGATGAAGCGTTTCCTTTCACTCCGAGTGGATCATCATTACCCTTATCCTTGATCATTTTGACAATTTCGTGTTCGATGACCTTCTTCACCTTCGCCGGGTCTACGGCGTCTTTGGGATCGACCAGCAC
>CAZOIM010000049.1:4745-10086 GCA_964579855.1 uncultured Ignavibacteriaceae bacterium
CGCAATGCAAGAAGTCTCTTTCGCGAGCACCGAGAACTGAAACAGAACGGGATTGTTGTCATGCTTGACGAGCGACCGGGGCGAGTACGCTGACGTGTTGGATAAATTCAGCGAAGTCTTTCTTGGTAAATGGACCCTGGCGGATATGGATTCGAGGCCCGGTGAAGGAATACATCCAAAGAAATGTTTTCGTGCTCGCTCCGTGCAGCAAAATATCGACTGCAGGACCATCCAACGAGGATGTGACGCGAATACTCCCGATTTCATTTATGCCGACGAATTGCACAGGCTGACGGCTTGAACGAACAATCTTCACTCCCGATGCATCTACTTCCACGGCTCGAATGCCAGACCACACCCACTTGATCAAATCACCAAACACATAAACATAGAGCGGGACAACAAAAAGCAAAGTGTAGAAATTTCGCAGCTTCAAGAGTATATCCACGTAGAAATAGATTGAACTTGCCCCAAAAAGGACGACTGATCCCATAATAATCGAAGAACGGTTGGCATTACTCTCGATTCGGAATGACTGTGATTGCGAGACCGGCAGTGATTCTTTTTGACTTCTCTGTGATCGGTCAATTTGCGTCTTGCGAATCTGAGCCTCCGGAGAACGGATATTCCCTTTGCTGGAGTCCTGCCGTGAGTTCGAAGTTGCTGGTTTTTCCTTTTTCGCCGGTAATCGTCGCTTTGCCATTTCAGGTTATTCCTTCTTTTTGGTCCCGCTGTTGTCGTTAACTGATCTGTCTCGGCGTGTCACTGTTGCATGGTCGTTAGAATAACCCGTTGTTCCGTTTGCATTACCTGTTGTTTGACAGCTTTGAATCCTCGCGTCGCAACGAGGAATTTCTTGAGATCTTCCTGCAGGTATTTGTATCCGTCTTTGTCGACCGTAACTACGGGGTCAAATTGTTCGGTTCGCGCAAACACTTGAAGAACTTCACTCCCGAACGGTGCATCGCACTCGAATTCGCCGCCTGGCGGAATCTGGCAGACCTTGTTTACTTTCGAATCATCGATGTAGTAGCTGTCGAGCAGTAGCGTCCTCTCTCCGCTCGCTAGGTGGTAGATAAAGCGGATGTAACAGGGCAAGTTGGCCCGCACAAACACATTCATGCGCTCGCCCTTGGTAAAGATGAGATTGTCGACGCCTTTGTTCGTCCAGACTTCGATATTCAATCCGGCGCCCACTACTTCACCACTTTTGAAGTCCTTCTGGTCGGCAAATGCTTCTTTGAAGTTTTGTGGTTTTATACTCTGACCAGAAGATTGAACGACGGCACCGGGTAATACCTGTTCAACACTCGCAACAAGCTTACTGTCTCCCACATTCCTCAGGACCGCCTGTACTTTCACACCCTGGGGAAGTTCCCAATAAGTACCTGTAAGTATGTAATTGGCGCCGGATGCCTGAGCGTACTCCTTGGCTATGTTTCCCATCTTTGGCTGGAAGTCCGCGGTCTGTTGTACGATGTTCCATTGGCCAACTTCGACTGCCTTGCTTTCCAGCGACTGTTTGAAATAGCGGGAGAATGGACTCGCCATCTTCGTGTCCTGATAAGTAAATGGAGCCACCAAGATGCTCTTACCCTGAAGGTCGATCTGTCCTTTCAGGGCATACGTTAGATACCAGGCTAGATCCTCCGTTGTATTGATCGGCCTCTGAACAAGTTTGTCTACTGCCTGGCGAACTTGGTTCATGCTAATCTGCTGGGTCGAGACTGCACCATCAAGTTCTTTCATCGATTTGGTTTGGTTCGTCTCTGCAGCCATGAGAATCGTCTCAGCCTCTTCGAGCTGACGAAAGAGAGGGTAGCAGGCAAGATATTCTTCTAAAGCTTTCGCGCGTTGGTTCTGCTCGTCGTACTTCTTTCCGTTTGCCATGTGTTCTTCGATTTCCGACCGGAAGTCCGAAGCGCGCTTGTCGTAGACGGCCGCAATATTCTCCCTGCTGACGACCGCGAGAGCGTACATAATGTTCTCGTCATCATCGAAATAGATTTGCGTCTCGAGTCCCTGCAAATCCATGGAAGCCGTGGATTGCACCGCGGAAGAGAAATAGGTCGAATATTTCTTTTCCGATTCCTCGTTTTTTGAGACGACATTGGAACTGACGTTAACGCGGATTTTTTCGATCAGGTTTTTCTTCGCATAATCGGATGCACGTTGGCCGACATCTGCTTTGTTGCCGTTCTTTTCCAGCTTCGCCATTCCGAAACCCGTCAAATAGCGCATTTCACTGTAAGTCGTGCTTTTTCCCTGGTTCTTCACCCAATCGGGTGTCTCTGCCTGGAGAAACAGAGGAAGTGTGAGCAAGCATATGAGAATTCTTGAATACATCGGACAATCTCCCGGTAGTCTAGGTTGAAAAAATTGCTGTTTCGAAACCGCTCGTAATATTTCAGTCCGAAATCCGGCGTCACGGCCGGAAAGAACTTTTAAGATTACTTTCTGCGAAATACGAACTGACCGCCTTTGTCGCCCGTATTTTTGATAGCATTGAATATTGGAGTCTGATCGACAAAAACAAGCCGCCCAGATTCTCCATCGCTCCCTTACTTTAGGGCAATAACCCCTGGTTTAACATTTTTGAACTGTGGCATGCACATCCCATAATCTGCATTGATATAGGTGGGATCGCAAATAATGAACTTCCTGTTCTGATAGACAACCTGATCTCCGTTGACATCCCCTTTGAATCGAACCGCTGTTGCTACATGGTTCGGATAATCCAACCCAACGACTTCCAGCCCAAGAAGATTACGAACAAGAAATGAAAAAAGCACGGCACGATCTTCGCAGTCGGAACCCGGATAGTACAGGGTTTCTTCGGGAAAGAATGGTTTCTCGCGTCCGAACTGTTCGTCGTCTGTCTCGTACTTGAATGCTGTTTGGACGAAGTGAAGAAGCAGGTCAACTGCCTCCGTTTCGGACCTGTCTTTGAGAAGCGGCCTTATCGCGTCCAGAAGGGATGTTCGCGCATCCGTCGAAGGCACAGCGTCAAAGTAGACTTCGAGATCCGTCTGAGGATAGTATTCGAAGAACTTTACCGCACTTCGATCAAATTCGACCTTCACGGAGTACTGTGACCCATTATGTGTGAACTTCAAAGTCTTTGTCTGGACATCGCTGTGGATGTACGGAGCCGCGTCTACTCGACATCCCGTAAGCTTGACTGCATCGGGATAGTTCTGATCATAGCTGAACATCTTCGAAATTTCGGCCTTTTCGTACCTGTCGAACATGACGTTGTAGAACTTCGTCGTGCTGTTCCCAAACATGTAGTACGTGACGCCATAGAGTACTCCCGTGGTCGGAAGGAGAAGATAAACATTGTCTCCCGAATACCCGATCTTAGCAAGGTATCCGGATTTGGAAAGCATGAACCAATCGAACATATTGCTTTCGTTCCTGGATCCGGGGAAAAGCTTTTCCGCAGTTTTATTCAAGAACTCACAATACCCCCAGTCATTGAGCTTCATGCGCTCCTTGTTGAGTTGAGCCTGCTTCACGAAATCTTCATAGTTGGATTTGCTCATCGCTTCCCAGAACGCGCTGATGCTCTTCGGGCTGGGAACTCCTTCGAGGTGTGTTGTCAGTCCGTTGTCGTAAAGAATCGGGACACTGGCCTCATAGAAATCAAGCGACAAGCTGCTGGAATTCTTTGCAGGATCAACCGCGTTGGACGGCGGCGGTGAGGGCGGAACGGGAACGACAGACTTTTCCTCTGGTTTGGGTTCAACTTTCGATTCTGGCTGCGGTTCTGTTCTAGGCTTGGGTAGGGGTTGAATCTCGGCTTGCGGCTTCGTTTGGGCTTTCGGCTCAATCTTTGGTTCGGTTTTTACTTCTGGATTTTTCGGGGGTTGAGGCTTTTGAGGAACACTGCTTTTCACGGTGGACCGTGGGGGGGCAACGGGCAATATTTTCGGTTTGGGGACATCAAAGAGAGTCTGCTCTTTAAACGATTGGAATGCCTTCCAGTCGGCTTTCAGGAATTCCGTGAACTCTTTATCACGCGCATCCTTCCATTGTTGGTACTTGTCAGTCTCCCCCTTCTTCCACTTCTCGTAATCATCCTGGGAATATGACAACGAATTTCCGACGATAATTAACGATACAATAGAGAGCGCGAAGAATTTGATCGATCTTAACATAAGAGCTTCTCCATATGATTTGCCACCGTATCTCATCTCGCCGTTTTTTCCCTCCCACCGGCTCTGTTGCCGACGTTTCATCGACATCTCAGGTGACCCATGCGCTGGAAAGCAGACCCTTCAATTCCCAACCGGCACCCTCATGAGCACATAGCAAATTTGATTCTTGACATCTTTCCACCGTCCAACGACTTCAATCGAGTGCAGGGTCACGTTGGTTTCTTCGATTTGGAATTCCCTGAAATAGACGTTGTCGGATTTCTTCCCCAGGAATTTCACTTTCGTGTAGACCGTCAAGGCCAGATTGATTCTGGCTTTCAGTTCGGCCTCACGCCAGGAATTGAATTCATTGTAATATAAAGGGGCAAGACCCGAATTGTAAATGTAGCCGTTTTGTTCCGGGATGACGGTCGTCCACAACGGCGTTGGGACAGTCGCCGCATCTATCCTCTTGAGGCCCGGAACATTGCCTATGGAGTCGGTCGAGGCGAGAAGGGCAACAGATCCGCCACGCCGAAAGTAGTCTATCATTTTCATGGACCCCGCAAGTTGTTCGGCTTCCGTAGTATCAAAATACTCCTTGATGGTGGATCCGACCGTGATGGTTCCTGCAGCAAGCGTTGCCAATCCCTGTTCTCCGGAAATTTGAACCTGTTGGATTTTTACATAATTGAGTGCTGCTTCACGTTTCGCAGCATTAATTGCCGAGTCAAGGTACGAGTGTTCACCGCTGTAGCCGACAACAAGCGTTGGTGATCCGGCGGGGGGATTAAAGAACCAGCCGGGATAAATATTTTCAGGGAGAGGCCCAGGGGAGCCGCCGAGATGAAAAAAAAGAAGCAATGGGAGAAGTGGATACCAGATCATTTGCATAGGGAATGCCCTGAATTGAAAAAGCTCCCCACGGAAATCGAGGGGAGCTTTTCGTTCAATTTTTCGGACTCATGCAAAGCGAATTACTGTGGGGGTTGTTGCTGCTTGGCCGCATCAACCTTGTTGGCTTCGTCTTCAAGTTCTTTGTATGTCTGTGTTGCACGGAACCGCGTATACAGCTGTTCTTCCTTCTTCATCTGAGACACCATGGATTGTGCAACATTGTACTCCATCAGAACATACGCTCGAAACATTCCGCCATCCTTTTTCACATCGCGCTGCTTTGTCTTGGCTCCGCTCAGGCTTGT